>CALEYP010000094.1 GCA_937924895.1 uncultured Alphaproteobacteria bacterium | reverse complement strand
GACTTTGTTTGTCATTTTTGCTTCTGCTCTCTTTTTACTTGTGCCTTTTTTGCCCTATGGGCTCGCCAGCTATGAACCACCCAATAAAACACCCCATAAAAGACAGGGAGCGATAGCAAAAATGATATCACGCCCCCAATAGTTAAACCATATAAAAAGGCAGCCGTCCCCTCACCTTCGTCTAAACTACACAAGGCTGATGAAAGCCCGAAATAGGTGATAAACCAATTCCCCAAGAAAATATTAAGGCTCCAAATAAGTGGGAAAGTCCATGGGTTTCCAATGATCGTGCCAATGGCAGATGCCACTAAATTACCACGAAGGATATAGGCCATCATAGCAGCGAGTAGAAAGTGAAATCCTAAAAAAGGAGTCATAGAGGATGCGGCTCCACATGCCAAACCCACTGATAGAGCATGGGTAGAGGCTGGCATCCGCATAAGACGTTCTTTTAAGTACAGAAACGGTCTTTGAAACCCCTTCTTCGGCCATAAAAAACCAAGCACTTTTTGCGCAATATTGTCATTACGTCGTCTGAACATAAATCTATTATTTCTACTAAGCTAAAATTCGTCTCTTGATACGGATTCAACATATTCATTGGATCCTAACGCCGCCAAAATAGATTGGCCTTGCTCACTATTGCGCACTTCTAACTCAATTATGAACGTAAAGAAATTAAGATCACGCTCAGCAGACTGAATATTTGTAATGTTTGCATCCAATTGACCAATCGCTGTGCATAACGCCGCCAACGCCCCAGGTTCATGGATCAATGTGGCCTTGATGCGCATAATTTGCACCTTGGCTTCATTTTTTTGCCATTTTACTGGCATCCACAATTCTGGCGCTTCCACGAATTTCCGCAAAGTCATGCAGTGACGACCATGCACTGTCAGGCCTTTCCCAGCTGTCATGATGCCAACCACTTCTTCCCCTGGCAGAGGATAACAGCATTTTGCGACATGCACAGCCATGCCCTCAGCTGCCTCGCCTATCTCAAAGCTTTCAGACGCATCATTTCGGGTCTGTTTTGCAGATGATGGCGTTTATGCTGTTTTTTGGCAATCTCGAATGTCAGGATGAAGACGATAAAAGAAACCTTTAAAAACACGCCTCCCCTCAGCAATATCGGCATAGAGCTCTTCAAGCTTCGCGATACCAAAGAGGGATAAATGCTGTATAATATCCGCTTCAACAAAATCCCTTTTGTAAAAACGATATTCCCGTTCAAGCAGCGCCCTCCCGACACGGCTAAATTCAATCAATTTGCGATGTTTCACAAAACGACGAATGGCAGATTTAGCACGCCCCGTCTTAACAAAATCTTCCCATTCGGCTTTTGGACTAGCATCTTTATCTGTTAGTATTTGAACCACATCACCATTTTCAAGCTCAGTGGCGAGCTGCCTATTTTTCTGATTAATGACCACCCCAACACATTTATCACCAATCTTGGAATGGACAGCATAGGCAAAGTCAACAGCCGTCGCCCCTGATGGCAGATCAATCAGGTCCCCTCGTGGTGAAAAGCAGAAAACACGGTCTTTATACATTTCTAGCTTGGTGTGTTCGAGATATTCCTCCGGATTGGCATCCTCAAACAAATCAACAAGATGCTGCACCCACCCAAAATCAGTTTGCTCAGCTGAGATTTGAGGCGCTTGGGCGGCATCATTATCATTCACAGACTTATAGTTCCAATGAGCCGCAACACCTCTTTCAGCGGTATCATGCATTTCTGGTGTACGTATTTGAATTTCAATCTTTTGATTGAGCGGCCCAATGATACCGGTATGTATCGATTGATAACCATTACGTTTTGGGGTTGAGATATAATCCTTGAAACGCCCCATCACGACGGCATAATTCTGATGCAGAATGCCGAGCGCCTGATAGCAAGCCTCCACCGATGGCACAATCACGCGAAAGGCCATGACATCCGCCAACTGCTCCATAGATAGCTTTTTCTTCTGCATCTTATTCCAGATAGAATAAGGACTTTTCAACCTACCAAATACCTGACATTCGATTTTTTGACGGCCAATGATTTGCTCTAATTCCTGACAAATACGAGGCACCAAATTGTCTTTTTCTTCAGATAAAAATTCCAAGCGATTTTTGATGGAAAGACGCTGGCTAGCATGAAGTACACTAAAGGCCTTATCTTCTAATTCTCTCTGCAGATAGGTCACCCCTATTCGCTCAGCGAGCGGGGCATAGATATCAAGGGTTTCCGTTGCAATCCGTGCTTTTTTATCTTCTCTCGCAAAGCTCTCAATCGTTTGCATATTATGAGTGCGATCCGCAAGTTTAACCAACAGAACACGAATGTCACGTGACATTGCCACGACTAATTTTCGAAGGTTTTCAGCTTGTTTTGTATTTTCTGACTGCAGCTCAAGACGCGTTAATTTTGTGACTCCGTCCACAAGAGACCGCACATTTGGCCCAAAACACGCCTCAATATCATCGAGAGTTACCTCACAATCTTCTACGGTATCGTGAAGAAGTGCCGTGATGATAGTATCAAGATCCATATGCATCTCTGTGAGGATGACCGCCACAGAAATGGGATGCGTGAAATACGCTTCTCCAGAGGCACGAAGCTGACCTTCATGCGCCTTATCACCAAGCTCATAAGCTTTCGTCAGACGCTCAACATCAACAAAAGGGTCATAAGCTCTAATCCGACCGATGAGGTCTTCGAGTGCATTTTGCATGATTGTCCTATGTAACTTGTAAAGGCTAATAGCTATAAAATAGCTATCTTTACCCTACATGTAAATAGGCTTAGTGGTCGTCTTCTAATATATCGACAGCCACATCTTAAAAACCAGTGGTTTCAGTAGCTGGGGCATCTTCAAATGAGCCTACCTGCATACCAGCATCAATAAAGGCTTCGTCTGAGCCAGCATTTACCATCTCATCTAGGTCAAGACGGGCTGTTTCACCTGCTTCATCTTCAATGAGGCGCTCTTCATTCTTATTCAAACGCTGCATGTTCTTGACGATATTATCACGAAGAGTTTCAGGCTCAACGGTCTCAGCTGCGATTTCACGAAGTGCCACAACTGGATTTTTATCATTGTCACGGTCAATTGTGAGCAATTCACCTTTTTGAATGGAGCGCGCACGTTGCGCTGCAGCAAGAACCAAATCAAAACGATTAGAAATCTTTTCAATACAATCTTCGACGGTAACACGTGCCATGACACACTCCTATGAAAGAGGCAAAATCACTTATTTGTGAGGTTAGACAACGTTAAACGTTAATCAGGGCGCGATGATACAGGAAAAATGACAGAATATCAAGTTTTTTCTATCAGACCGCGCCGTCACTGCCCTTCTTGCGAATCTGTTGCCCCTCAGGCATTTCAGAAATCAACGCAGCAAGGGATTTATGAAGCGTAGGATGCACCCAATCTGCGGCGACATCTTGCAATGGTAACAAAACAAAGGCGCGTTGATGCATGCGAGGATGCGCGCATTGTAGTGAACTATCCTCTGATACAACGCCTTCATAATCAATGAGGTCTAAATCCAGAATCCGTGCTTCATTGCGCATTTTACGAACTCTACCAAAATTGCTTTCAATTTCATGCAAGGATGATAACAGCTCAGACGCAGACAATGATGTGGTAACACGCAGCACGCCATTTAAAAACCATGGTTGGTCTGAGATAGGGACCGGGGCCGTTTCATACCAAGGGGACTGCGCCTCTACCCTCACATCAAGCTGCTGTAATTCAGAGATAGCATCAGTCATCACCTCTTCAAGAGACGCGTAACCCTCGGGAAGTATATTGCCACCAATGGCAATGAAAGCTTTGTTTGACATAGGACCAACTTAAAAAGAAACGTGCTAGTGACAGAGGACTAGACATCGTGATTAGAATGCCGCTACCCTACACTATGTCACCTTAACTTATTAGACAAAAATGATTAATAATAATAAATTTTTAGAGGCTCGCTATGCAGTTCCCACAACGTATTGCTTTATTCATTGATGGTTCAAATTTCTTTGCCACCACAAAACTCCTTGATCTCGAAATTGACTATTTGAAGTTACTTCAAGAATTTCAAGATAAGGGCGATTTGGTCCGCGCTTATTACTACACAGCCCTGCCTGACCAGAACGAACCGTCCCCTATTCGTAAACTTATCGATTTTATGGATTATAATGGCTATCAGGTGGTCTCTAAACAAACACGTGAATTTATGGACCCTGCCACTGGTAAGAAGCGGATTAAGGGGAATATGGATATGGAGCTTGCGCTCGATATGCTAAAGCTCGCACCACATATTGACCATGCCTTCCTCTTTTCTGGCGATGGCGATTTTTGTCGCCTCCTCCAAGAAGTGCAGGATTTAGGGGTTAAGGTAACAGTTGTCTCATCCATGAAAACACACCCAATCATGCTGGCAGATGCGTTACGCCGCAAAGCAGACCATTTCATTGAGCTAGAAGGATTGGGCAAAATCATCGGAAGACAACAAAATGCTTGATCAAGTGGCCCCAAAAGAATGTCAGAAATGCCCACGTCTTTTTGAGTTTATTCAAAGCCACAAAGAAGCCCACCCTGATTGGCATAATGGGTCTGTTCCCTCATTTGGTGATATCAACGCCCCCATTCTTATTGTGGGATTAGCACCTGGCTTGCGCGGTGCAAATGCAACGGGTCGCCCTTTTACAGGTGATTTTGCCGGCAATACCCTTTATGAGGCCTTGCAAAAATATGGCTTTGCCTCAGGCAGCTATCAAAAAACAAGTGAAGATGGGCTCACCTTGCATAATGTGCGCATTACCAATGCGGTCAAATGCGTACCACCGCAAAATAAACCAACGGGGGCTGAGATAAACACATGCCGTGATGCCTATCTTATCCCTGAGATCAAACGCATGACACATTTACGCGCTATTCTAGCATTAGGTCGTATTGCACATCAGGCTCTGATTAAGACCTATGGCATGAGACAGGCAGATTTTGCCTTCGGTCATGGGGCAGAGCATCGCCTTGCTGATGATTTGATACTGCTCGATAGCTATCATTGCTCGCGCTATAACGTGCAAACCAACCGGCTTACGACCGAAATGTTTGATACCATCATCTCTCGTCTGAGAGAGTTATCGATTTAGGAGGACCGCAGGAGACGCTGTTTCTGGCGACCCCAATCGCGTTCTTTGGCTACTTCCCGCTTATCATGCTTTTTACGCCCTTTGGCGAGACCTAACTGTAATTTGGCGATACCCTTATCGTTAAAATACAAAGTCATTGGTACAAGGGTCATGCCGTCGCGACGGATGAGGCCCAGCAATTTATTCTTTTCTTTTGCCGAGACTAATAAACGTCGTACGCGTTTAGGCGCATGATTATCACGTGCTTGTGTATATTCAGGGATATTCGCATTAATCAGCGCAAGCTGACCTGCCTCTTCACCAGCATAGCTTTCTACAATTGATGTGCCACGCCCCGCCCGCAGCGATTTCACCTCACTGCCAGTCAGCACGAGCCCTGCTTCAATTGTTTCAACTATTTCATAGTCAAAGCGCGCACGCCGGTTTTCGGCAATGCGCCCTGTGACAGTCTTTTTGTTAGCCACTTATGGCTCCCTTGTCGTTAGAGCAACCCGGCGAATTGCAAGGCATCTTTGACGATGGTTTTTGAGTCATCTGCGATTTCAACGATCGGCAGGCGCGCCTGTGAGCTACAAATACCAAGCAACTCAGCGGCATATTTCACAGGCCCTGGGCTAGCTTCACAGAATAGCCCGTCATGAAGCGGCATTAATAAGCGGTTGATACGCATCGCTTCTGCCACATCACCTTTGGCAAAGGCTTCATGTATTTGCGCACAGAAGCCGGGCGCAATATTTGCTACCACAGAAATACAGCCATGACCGCCACCGGCAAGATATGGCAAAGTTGTGCCATCATCACCTGAAAGCTGTGCAAACTCTTCGCCAATGCCATTCAGTAGTCTTGTCGGACGTGCTGCATCACCAATTGCATCTTTTACGCCAGCCACCGATGGTAATTTTGCCAACGCAGCCATCGTATCATCATTCACGCGCACAATAGACCGCCCGGGAATATCATAAATGATGACTGGGATAGAAACCGCCTCTGCCACGGCTGAAAAATGGGCATATAAACCAGCTTGCGTTGGTTTGTTGTAATAAGGGGAGACAGATAGCACACCATCAGCCCCTACCTCTGCGGCATGCTTGGATAAGCGCACCGCCTCAGCCGTGCTATTTGAACCGGCACCAGCAATCACAGGGACACGGCCATCGGCAACCTTCACACATAATTCGATCACCCGGTCATGCTCTTCGTGGCTCAAAGTAGGTGACTCGCCCGTTGTCCCAACAGGCACAAGACCATGAATACCTTGCTCAATCTGCCATTCCACAAGTTTCACAAATGCCTCTTCATCCACAGCGCCATTTTTAAAGGGCGTGATAAGGGCAGTAAAAGCACCTGAAAAAGCAACTTGTGGGTAAAGCGCACTCATGATGATATCCTCACTAATCAATTGACCGTCATAAAATAGTGAACCATGTTGTACAATACAAGCAGAGACTTGCGTCTGCGAGGGACAGCCTTGTCACTTTTTACAATTTTGTGGACAAAATCATGGTTACTTTTTCCGATATTCATCAAGCCTATCAGCGTATCCAGCACCTTATTGTAAAGACGCCCCTACTAACCTCAGATCGCTTAAATAATAAGCTCGGCTTTCGCCTTTTTGTTAAGGCAGAACCATTACAGCGGACAGGCGCCTTTAAGTTTCGTGGTGCTTGCAATGCCATTTTATCGCTTGAAGACCCCAATCAGTCTGTGATCGCCTTCTCTAGTGGCAATCATGCCCAAGCTGTGGCCTTTGTCGCGCGACTCTCTGGGCGAAAAGCTACTATCATTATGCCAGAGGATGCCCCACAGGCAAAAATTACAGCGACTAGAGAGTATGGCGCAGAGGTTGTCCTATATAACCGCTATTCCGAAAGCCGAGAGGAGATCGGGCAAGAAATTGCAAATCGCCAGAATGGCGCGCTGATTAAACCTTATGATCATGAAGCTGTGATAGCTGGCCAAGGCACGATTGGCATCGAATTAACAGACCAGATCGAAGCTCAAGGCCTCTCTCCACAGGCTGTATATTGTTGCGCTGGTGGCGGTGGCCTCATCTCTGGTCTGGCTGTGTCATTGCACCATTCCCATCCTGATTTGCCAATTTATGCCGCAGAACCTGATAAATTTGATGATATTCGGCGCTCTCTTGAGGCAGGCACGATTGTCTCTAATGACCCTGAGGCTCGCTCCCTCTGTGATGCCATTGTGACACCCTGCCCTGGCGAGATTACCTTTCCCATTATGAAATCTCATTTAGCCGGCGGGGTAGCTGTAACAGATGAAGATGCCTTGCGAGCGATGCAGACTTGCTGGCGCTACCTCAAACTAGTCGTGGAGCCAGGGGGCGCTGTCGCTGTCGCCGCTGCCCTAAAACAGGCCAAGGAAGGCGATACAACCCTCGCTGGTAGCGATGTCATCGCTGTCGCCTCAGGCGGTAATGTGGATGATGTCATATACCAAAACGCCCTCACAATGGAGGGCGCTTTTTAACGGTTAGATTAGCTGCGCATCCTGCTAAAATTGGCGTCGAATAACGGCTGCGCTTGAAGCTTTGCCTCTAGCGGTTCAGCCAATAATTCGATGGACCAGCCTTCGCTCTCATCAGCCACATCAGCCTTCACATAGCCTTGCGCCATGGACACATCCGAGCCATGCGCATAGCCGCCGGACGTTACCCAGCCCACAACCTCTCCATTATAGCTAATGGGCTCATCACCAATCACATCAGCGTCTTTCGCTGCTACGGTAAAGGAGCGTAGCTTATACTCTTCCTTGCCAATGGCTGCTTTGGCTGCTGCTTTACCAATAAAGTCAGCCTCTTTGTCATAGGCAACAAAGCGGTCAAGACCACATTCTGACGGTGTATAAATTGGTCTAAATTCACGCCCCCAGCTGCCATAATTCTTTTCAAGGCGTAACGCATTCAGGGCGCGACCCCCAAAGAGACCAATCTCATGAGCGGCCCCTGCCTCTAATAGCATGTTAAAGAGCGTTATCTGATATTCTGGGCGCACCCAAATCTCATACCCCAAATCACCAGTATAGCTGACACGGCCAACAATTGCCGGAACCATACCGAGATGCATTTCTTTTACGGCCATGAATTTGAAGGCATCATGTGACACATCTTCATCAGTGATGGCACTCAATACCTGACGGGCATTCGGGCCTGCGATGGTTAACCCTGTGAGGGACAATCCAAGTGATTCCACCTCAACATCTTCATATTCACTGATTTGGCTTTCAAACCACCGCATATGATATTCCTCGGCAATCCCTGAACCAACGATGAAATACTCATCTTCATCAAGACAGGCGACCGAGAAATCACCAATCACGCGCCCATCTTCTTTAAGCATCGGCGCCAATGTCATGCGATTTAGGGCTGGCAAGTTACAGGCTAAAATACGGTCAAGATACGATGCGGCATCTGGGCCAGACACGCGATATTTTGCGAAGTTTGAGATCTCTGAGAGGCCCACAGAGTGACGAACAGACGCCACTTCCTTTGCCACATAGTCAAAATCAGTAGAGCGATACCAGCTAAATTGATCGCTGACACCCTCAGGAGCAAACCATAAGGCTGTTTCTAGGCCATATGATGCCCCGAATTGTGCCCCCCTTGATTTCAACTCATGATAAATGGGTGTTGTCAAAAGAGGTCTGGCCGCTTCTAATTCTTCATTTGGGAAACGAATGGAGAAGCGGCGCGAATAATTTTCACGTACCCGCGCATTTGTATAGGCAGGTGTTGTGTAGTCACCAAAGCGTGCCACATCCATCGCCCATACATCAAAACCAGGATCGCCATTCACAATCCAGTTAGCGAGTGATAAACCAACCCCGCCCCCTTGAGAGAAACCAGCCATCACAGCACAGGCAGACCAATAATTCGTCAGGCCGCGTACCGGACCAACAAGTGGGTTACCATCAGGAGCAAAGGTGAAAGGACCATTGATAATACGGCGAATACCCGCATTTTCAAAGGCTGGGAAATGTTGGAAGCCAACCTCAAGTGATGGCGCAATGCGGTCAATATCAGGCTCTAATAGCTCATGCCCAAAATCCCACGGTGTTGTGGTTTCTGACCAAGGCACACATGCTTTTTCATAGGTGCCCATCAGCATGCCGCCACGTTCTTGACGAAGATATAACTCCCCATCAAAATCAACGGCATGAAGCATTTCTTTTCCTGTTTTGGCGTTATAATCCGCCACTTCTGGCATATCTTCTGTCAATAGATACATATGTTCCATTGCTAAGACAGGCAGCTCCAACCCTACCATGCGGCCACATTCACGCGCCCAAAGACCGGCAGCATTGACCACATGCTCTGCTTTAATTGTGCCTTTGTCCGTGTAGACAAGCCATGTGCCATCAGGCTCTTGTGTTAAATCTTCAACTTTCGTGTGAATTTCGATGGTAGCGCCATTTTTGCGCGCAGCCTTGGCATAGGCATGTGTGACGCCATAGGGATCACAATGCCCTTCAATCGGATCGTAAAGCGCCCCTTCAAATTGTGAAGCATCAATCAAAGGCATCAGCTCAGAGGCTTCTTCTGGTGTGATAATCTCCAGCTCATCCATGCCGAGATATTTCCCCTTAGCATAGACCCCTTTCAACCAATCAAAGCGCTCTTTTGTAGCTGCCAACATGATACCGCCCGTCATATGGAGACCAATATCTTGACCAGATGCTTCTTCGATTTCCTTATATAATTCAATGGTATATTGCTGAAGCTTTGCGACATTAGGATCACCATTAATGGTATGCATACCGCCAGCCGCATGCCAGGTTGACCCTGATGTGAGCTCAGACCGCTCAACGAGCATGACATCCTGCCAACCTAATTTTGTTAGGTGATAGAGAACTGAGGCACCAACAACGCCGCCGCCAATCACAACAACTCTTGCTTGATCTTTCATGATGATATTTCCTTTTTAAAAATCAGTCGGCGCGCCGCCTTCTTCCACACGCTTGGCAACAAAGGCTTGTAATTCCTCGTCAATGGCGGGGTCTAAGGCAGGCGCTTCAAATTCGTTCAATATCTGTTTGAAATGGGCATTGGCTCTATCATGTGTCCATACACCGCCCGCTTCTTCCCAACTTTCATAATTGCGCCAATCGGATAAAAGCGGCGAATAGAACGCCTCCTTATAGCGGCTTTGCGTATGGTCAGCGCCAAAGAAATGACCATGAGGTCCAACCTCTTCCATCGCGGCAAACCCTAGATCATCTTCGCTAAAGGGAATGTCCTTTTGCGCATAGATCACTTGTTGGAGCATCTCACAATCAATAACAAATTTTTCCATAGAAGCTGACAAGCCGCCTTCCAACCAGCCGGCCGCATGATAAATCACATTTGCGCCACCTGATGTTGCGCCTTGGAGTGAGAAGGCTGATTCCCAAATCGCTTGGGCATCTGGTGCGTTGGTTGCATTCGCATTTGACCCGCGCCATGGCAATTTATAAAACCGCGCCATCTGACCAGACATTTGCATCGCACGCACATATTCAGGTGTCCCAAAAGCTGGCGCGCCAGATTTCATATCAACATTTGATGTAAATGCCCCATAGACAACAGGCGTCCCTGCCCGTACAGCCTGTAGCAAAGCGATACAAGCAAGCCCTTCGGCATTTTGTTGTGTGATGGCCCCTGCCAATGTTACGGGCGCCATCGCACCTGCTAGTGTAAAAGGTGAAATTACAACAGCCTGCCCTCTCTTGACAGCACGCATCGCGCCATCAAGCATTGGCCAATCATGTTTAAGCGGCGATGATGAATTGATGTTGGTGAACATATGAACTTGTGATTCAAATTCATCATCGGTCAAACCTGAGCCGATACGCACCATTTCCATTGCATCTTCGATCCGCTCTGCGCCTAGCGAATACGCATGAACCACCTTATCAGTGAGGGTTAGCTTGTCATAAATACAATGCAAATGACGAACAGATGCGTGGATATCTAGCGGCTCAACTGGATAGCCAGAAATAAAATGAATGCAATTATAAGCTTGAGATAATTTTAACAAATCCTGATAGGCTTTGCGGTCCCCGACACGCCGCCCGTTATCAAGATCCATCACATTCGGTGCTGAGGCTACTTGACCAAAGGTAAAGTCACGCCCGCCCCATGCAATTTGTTTCTCTTTATTACGTGGTGTCAGTGTAAAATGCGCAGGTGCCTTTTGAAGTTGTGCCTCGATATAAGCTCTATCGAATTTTACATTTTGCGTCGTAAAATCAACGTCACAGCCTTCTTCGTGAAGGATTTTTAACGCCTCTTCATTCAGGAATAATATTCCGATTTCCTCTAATACACGCAGAGACATCTCATGGATAGCCTCCACCTGATCAGATGAAAGCGGTTCAATGGGATTATCAGCATAGCGAGGTGGTTGCCAGGCAAGCTGATCATCTAACAGCTTCTTTGTTGTTTTCTGACCTGATTTCCGGCGTCTTACAGGGCGCGTTTGGCCACTATCTACCATGCAGAATTCTCCTTTTTCTCCTTCACAAGCTACAAGCATTTACATTGCAATTTATCTTGAATAAGACATGCGCTAGCCTTGAAGCGTCTGACCAAAACAGGCATGGTACGTAAACAATTTACATCTAAGGACTTGTCTCATGGCCCCTCCCTCTCATATTTCCTTTTTCATGGTTCAACATGGTCTTGTTGATTGCGAAACAGGTATGATTCCGCCCTATGATGCGATCCTAAAAGAAGACCAAGAGGCGTTAATATCCCTCGCACCTCATTTACCAAATGGAGCCGATTGGCATATCAGTCCCCTCACACGCGCCGAAGATACGGCCGAGCGGCTTTCCAAATTAATTTCAGCAAAATCAGTAACCTCTGAGCCCCTCTTAGAGGAGCAAGATTTTGGTGACTGGCATAATAAAAAAGAAGAAGAGGTGTTTCATGATATCACGCAGCGTTACAAGCAATCTCACCCTATCTCTTTCTTAACAGCTGACCAGAGACCACCTGGTGGCACGTCATTTCAGGATATTTACTTGCAGGTAGGCCTTTTTTTAGATGCAGTTATTGCAAGCGCCCCTCATGCGCCACAACTCATCATTGCTCATGCGGGAACCATCAAAGCCCTATTAGGGCACATGATGAGACTGAATGCTGATCAGTCACTCATGATAGCGATTGACCATGCGAGCCTGACCCACGCTGATTATATCAGTCATAATAATATGCCAGAGACCGTGTCTCCCTGGCATATTAAATATGTCAATTTTACAGTGACTTAAATGAAAGTATTAGTTTAGAGGGTTGGTATGGCGAGTCCCGCGCGGGTCTACCCAACCAATCGTATTATCATCACGCCGATAGACCATATTCAGGCCTTTATGCGCACTATTGCGGAACATAAGACTTGGTTGATCTGATAATTCTAATTTCATGACTGCTTGGTCAACGCTTAACATCTCAATTTCATAAGATAGTTCTGCGATAACAGGCAAACCACCTGCATCCGCATCTTCAGCATCTAACGCATCATTATCATTATCGCTATGATCAGCTGTCGGATACACCGCTAATGTTGCGGCAATCACATCATCATCCTCAATTTGAGACCGATGATTTTTCAAGCGCCGTTTATGACGGCGTAATCGCTTTTCTGCATGCTCTATCGCCGCATCAAGCGCCGCATGGGCATCCCGGGCATGGCCTGTCGCCTCTAGTTCCATACGACGTGTTAAATTCACACGCGTCCGAACCGTGAAGCCTTCTTCTGCTTTTTCCAAAGTCACGTGACCGCTAATCGCATTGTGAAAATATTTATCCACAACTTGGCTAAGCGATGACAACGCATGGTCTTGAAAGGCCATGCCAGTATCCATATTTTTACCGGAAACATTGATTTTCATAGAGCACCTCCTGTTTTGTGAAAACAGGCCGTATGCTGCCCTATACAATCAACAATGTTGAAGTGCGGCGCAGCATACTACGCCTTCTTCTCTGTTAGATATTCAGCATGACAAATAAAAAGCGCTCTGACAATACCCTATTATGGTTATCTCGCGCTCGTGACTTACCCTTGGGGTAATACTTCCTGACGAAACCCAATTGATAAGCGGCCTTTTGTCACCCTATCAACGCCATGCAACAAACGATTATCCGCCGCCATTCCTTTGAATCCTGGCGCCTTGATCATCACCAATCGCCCTGGCACATCATTTAAAGCAACCCGGCTAGTACCTTCCCTATCTTTCGTCTTAAAGAGACGAGACTGACCTGCCAGTGTGATAATAAGTACAATATTTTTATATCTTAACCCATCTTTATGAATGCCAATCCCCTCAGAGCCCGCAGGGTATTTTTGTATGGCAAAATCATTCAATGTGATGGGGCGGTCAAACATATGGTCTGCGTTTGGCCATCGATTAAGCCCCTCTTCCAAGAGACAAGCGCATTTATCAAACATATCTTTGCGCGGCGCAGGAAAGCACACTTCCATATCTTGAATAACGCCATTTCCGACTACCTTGGTAGCCTGGCGGAAAGACACAAATTTTGTGGCCTCTATAAGAGCTTCAATTTCATCTGGTGTAAAAAACGCCAAGGAGGTCGCTTGCACCTCTGGCTTTGCTAAGCGTGCCAAACCACGGTGCAATGAGGCCTCTCGCGACGTATCAAGACAGAATAACTTATTGGCTGACATAGATTACTCCAGATTTGCACTTGGCGCAGACAAGATTGGATTTGCGCCGATGTCTTGGCACAGAAAAACAACCAGACGGGCACGTCATCATCCATTTGGGTGCCGCGAACTCAAGCGTATGACACCGCGTTGCACTACACCCCATCTTGCGCGCCTGTTGTCGCCAAACAGCGTCATGACCATGATGAGGTCCAACAAGCGCATGCGCAATTTCATGGAGCAATGTATCCTTGATATGCGCTTCATCTGCATAGCGCACATAATGGCGCGATAGGGAAATCGTTTTATTGCGATAATCACATAATCCCGCACGGCGCCGCGCATGGTCCAATCGTAATCGCCATCCCTCCAAGCCATATTCTGCCAATAACTGCGCCCCTAGCTCTAAGGCAAAGGCAAATGGACGCGACTGTGACGATAGGGCATCAGCCATATTAGATCGCCATTTGCACCTGATATTGCCGCGCGATATCAATGATATAATCTGTCAAAGACTCCGCAAAGCTGCGTGGCATATATATATCAAAGATGCCCTCTCTTGCATAAATATGAACAGGAACATGATGGATGCCCGTGGCATGAAATTGGCGAGACCCATCTCTGAAATCAACGGCACATAGCCGCGCCATAACATCAGAAGCGCGCGGGCCAGATAGCCGCAAAATCGCTCTCGCTGAAGAGAGATCAAGCGGATAATAGGATGGCTCAAAATCTGATGACTTAGACGCTGAGATTACCCAGATTTTTTCAGCCTCAACACGTGCGATAAGCGCGTCACCAGACGCCTCTGCGCGACTCACCTGCGGTAAACCAGACCACCCAAGTGATTTCAAATACCTATCAAAATCAGGCAACCCATCAATGAAGCAAGAGAGCTGGGTAATCTGGTGGTGCCTTACCTCTGATAGCACAACATCCGCACTACCCTTGACCTCTGGAAGAGCGGCGCGCGCAAAAGAGGCTTCAAGACCTGTTCTGTAATTATCCATGCATCCGCTCCCCTTTTGGATCAAACATATGAGGGCTTACAATTTCAACAGTCGTTGATTGACCACGCACTGGGTCTGATGCGATGGCGACCTGTCCGTCCCATGCTGATACACCGCCCTCAACAAAGCCGATACCAATCCAATGACCTAAGGCAGGTGAATGTGTCACAGCTGATACCCAGCCAACACCAAACCCTTCTTCAGCACCCTCTGCACATAGAATGGCACCAGCATTAAATTGCTGCGTTTTATCTTTTGGGAAAATCCCGACAAGCTGCTGCCGGGTTTCAAGCTCTTGTAAATAGGGCCGCTGACGCAATACTGACCCGATATATGGCTTTTTCGTTGACGCCATTTTTGCAAAGCCGGCATCTTCCAAGGTCACGCGCCCTTCTAATTCGGCACCTGTTACGTGGCCTTTTTCAATACGCAACGCCCCAAGCGCTTCCATGCCATAGCACACACCATCAAAATCAGGCAGTTCATCAACCAGACGCTGCCATAACATATTGCCATAATGAGCTTCGATATAAACCTCATAGGCACGCTCACCAGAGAATGAGATACGAGCCGCGCGAAGAGCGACCTCTACACCATCCACTGTCATGGTAGCGGTTTTGACATCCATGAAGGCAAAAGCCTCATTTGAGAAATCAAATTCAGGTAAGGCTTTTTGCAATAAGGCACGGGCTGATGGGCCTGCGACAGCAACCGCAGCCCATTGATCTGTCACCGACGTGATGTGAACCTTCAACTCTGGCCATCTAGTTTGACGAACTTCTTCCATAAAGCGCATCACTTCACCAGCTTGGGCTGTTGTGGTGGTCATGAAGAAATCATCCTCAGCCATCCGCCATGTGGTGCCATCATCCATAACAATGCCATCATCTCGCAACATAATGCCATAACGCGCACGACCAACAGGCAATTTCGCAAAACCGTTAATATAGAGGCGGTTGATATATTCTGCCGCATCAGGGCCTTGTACAGCGATTTTCCCTAATGTTGATACATCAACCATGCCAACAGTCTGGCGCGTGCGGGCTGTCTCACGGATATAGGCTTCGTTGATGCCCTCACCCGCTTGAGGATAATACCATGCGCGATGCCATAGCCCGGCATCGGTCATTGGCGCACCGGCGGCAATGTGATTATCATGCATCGGTGTCCGTCTGATAGGCTGCCAATGATGACCAGTAGAACGGCCAGCTAATGCGCCAATTGAAATAGGTGTGAAAGGCGGCCTAAAGGTTGTGATACCCACTTCAGGAATCGCAATTTTACGCGCCTCAGCCATCACAGCAATCCCGAGTACATTCCCATTACGGCCCTGGTCTGTTGCCATCCCCAGAGTGGTGTAGCGCTTCATATGCTCAACAGAAACAAACCCCTCTTCTTTGGCTTGGCGAATATCAGAGGTGGTCACATCATGTTGTGGGTCAATAAAGGCTTTCCCCTTCACATTCTGCGGCTTGATTTCAAACAAAGCCTCAAAGGGTGCTTCATAGCCACGAGTAAGCTGTTTGCGTGACTTTGGTAGTCGCACAGCCTGCTTCGCACAGGCCACCGCAGAGGCAAGCGCCATTTCAAGGTTAAAATACCCATCGGCGGCTCCACAAAGACTAATTGCCTCTTGGCTCTCAGACGAGAGAAACGCTGCGATATCATCATCCCAATAAGGCTTTACCCCACGATGTGAAATGAGCTGGATATTGGGCGTAAAGCCACCAGACACGCCTAAGATGTCACAAGCAATAACCTTGCCAGTGGCTGTTATAGTTTCACCCGCTTTTTCACCATATTCAACGCCGACAACACCGCCACGCCCTAGTACTTTCACGGGAACCGTCTGCGGCATCACGACAATTTTCATCTCTTCACATCTTGTGTGAAGCTGGGCATCCAATTTTGGTCGCGCATCAAAAATCGTGACGTGCAAACCTGCGTCCGCTGCCGCAAAGGCATTTTCATAGATGCCGTCATGTGCACCAGCAAAAACGATACGGCTACCAGGGGCGACCCCAAAGCGGTTAATGTAGGTTTGAACAGCAGAAGCTAACATGACGCCAGGACGGTCATTATCAACAAACGCCAAGCTTCGTTCCGTTGCGCCTGTCGCCAGAATAATATGCTTGGCATGCACAATATGAAACACTTCACGCGGCGTATGATCAGGCTTTTCGGATAAATGGTCCGTTGTACGCTCTAACAAGCCTGCCACACAGCCATCATACAAACCAAAGGCCGTTGTACGGGTTTTCAATTGACCACCTGCGACAAAGAAGCGATTTAACTGGGATTTAACCCATTGATCTTTTGCCTCATCATCACAGGATAAGTACCATCCCCCGACTTCAAAATCTTGCTCGACCAACCAAACCGCGTTACCGGCCTCTTCGTCTTCATCAGCTGCTGTTAGGCCCGCTGGCCCTGCACCAACCACGAGCACATCACAAAATCCATTTGCGATATCATAGCAATCTGGATCCGGCTCACGCGAGGCCCGTCCCATGCCGGCTGCTTTACGGATAAAATGCTCACACAGCATCCAAAATTTTGTATTCGCAAAGGGGCCCATGAAGGTCTTGTAATAAAAACCAGCTGTCAAAAATGGTTTAAATAAGCCGTTCACAGCCCCAACATCAAACCGCACGGAGGGAAATGCATTTTGGCCTGTTAAGGCCAAGCCGTCATGAATTTCAACAAGCGGGCCTTTTACATTGGCAACACGGTCAGCGCCATGCCCCATTTGGAAGAGGGCGCCACCCTCTTCCGCGCCAGCAGACATAACACCACGTGGCCGATGATATTTGAACCCGCGCCCAAAAATGCGCGTCCCTGATGCCAACAGGGCTGATGTGGCAACATCCCCGTCAAACCCTTGGATTTTTTGTCCATCAAACGTGAATGTCACAGGGTGAGATCGATTGATGCGACCTTTATGTGATAAGCGATAGCCCGTCATTTGCTGTCACCTTTTACTTGCGATGCCATATGCGCACGATACTGAGGATGAGCATGTTCAACAGACGTAATTTCGTGGGTAACAGTGTCACGATTCACCACAAGATACATTTTACAACCCTGAACATGGTACCAATGTTCTTTGTGCGCTCCGCGGGGATTGGCACGTTCGAACACTGCTTTATACCAAGCATCTTGATCTGTATTTTCTAATGAAGGAAACGTCACAGTGGCATCACCCTCATAGCTAAATTCATCATGATCTCTGGTGCCACAAAAGGGACAATTAATGCGTAACATGACAATCGCTCCTTAATGTCGATTTGGCCAAGGGCCATGACCTGATTCATCAATATGTCGCCCATATTTGAATCTATCTAGCGTCAATAATTTATTGATTTCATGCGGCTCATCTTCGGCAATGGTATGCGCAAAGCACCAACCTGAGCCTGGCGTGGCTTTAAATCCTCCATAACACCAGCCGGCATTCAGATACAGACCAGGAATATCAGTCTTACAAATAAAGGGGGAACCATCCATCGACATATCCATAATGCCTGCCCATTGCCGCAATAATTTTATCCGCCCTAGAGCAGGCATCACATTCATCGCGCAAGAGGCCACATCTGTATAAATTGGCAAATTCCCTTTCTGGGCGTAGGAATTATAGGCATCAATATTACCGCCAAAAACCATACCGCCCTTATCTGACTGGCTGATATAGAAATGACCATGACCAGCCCCATAAACAACGACTGTGTCCAAAAACGGCTTTAGCGGCTCTGAGACAAAGGCTTGTAATTTGTGGCTCTCAATCGGTAGGTTTCCGAGGCCCGCCTTATGAGCGAGGACAGAGGTGTTGCCTGCCACTGCCATCCCCACCTTAGCCGCTTTGATTTCACCCAAATTCGTTTCAACGCCTGCGATACGCCCTGCCTTGGTGGTAAAACCTGTGACTTCACAATTTTGGATAATATCAACACCAAGCTGACTTGCTGCGCGCGCGAACCCCCAATTAACCGCATCATGACGCGCGGTGCCAGCACGCTTTTGCAAAAATCCGCCCATGATGGTGAGGCGCGCTTCTTCGCTATAATTCAAATGAGGCACAAATTTCATAACCTCATCACGAGATAAGAACGTGCCATCAATCCCGTTCAGGCGCATCGTATTATAGCGCCGCGCCATTGCATCACGCTGGCCGGGGGTAAAAAACAAATTCAAATGCCCGCGTTGCGAGAACATCACATTATAATTCAACTCCTGGGACAAGCCTTCCCAAAGCTGGAGCGATTTCTCATAGAACGCTGTATTGCCCTCAACAAAATAATTTGAGCGAACAATTGTTGTATTACGCCCAGCATTACCGCCACCAAGCCATCCTTTTTCTAAGACAGCTACATTTGTGATGCCGTGATATTTTGCTAGGTAAAAGGCTGTTGCCAGACCATGGCCACCGCCACCAATAATGATGACATCATATTGTTTTTTTGGCCTTGGTTGCCCCCAAGCTTCATCCCATTCAAGCTGGCTGTTTAGGCCATGCTTTAAAATCGAAAATACAGAATAGCGTGACATAACACCTGCTCTACTTCTTCATCATACCGCTCAAAGAGTGTGCGTTTTTGCTGAAAACAACAATTGAAATTTGATGTGACATAATTTTTTTCACCATGCAGACACTCTTATTCTTCTGCCTCATGTTTTGCTAGCCAACCAATGATTTTAACAGAGGCTGGAATCCACGCCAGACCTGCCACCAGATAGAATAACAAATCAATCACAAAATGAATATTTGTGAGATAATCTGTGAGAACCATAATCAAGGTGATATACAGTAGAAAAGCAGGAATAATTCCTACCGCCACCAATAAATGACGCCACCGTTTCATTGTCTAAACATCCCCAATCATGAAGCGATAAATCAAATGCATACCGAGCCCTAATAGGCATAGGTAGGCCACATTATAAAACAACTTGTCTGAGAGATGTTTGTTCATCCAGCGCCCCATCATGACGCCCAGAGGCACAAACACAGCCAGCAATGCAGACAATGACAAGCTTTGTGCCGTCACAAGACCCAAATCAACAAAAAATGGGACTTTGAACAGGTTAATAAATAGAAAATACCACGCCATAGTTGCGACAAATAACTGTCGCTTGAGTTGCAAGGGCAAGAGATAAACCTGAACAGGGATACCGCCAGTTAATGAGACAAAACTGGTAAAACCAGACAGGCTGCACCACACCATGGCACGTTGCCAAATGCGTTGCCGCATGTGACGAGCATGATGGCGCAGAGATTGTCCCGTCTGTGAAGCCCGCCATTGCCCAAGGAAATAGCGAGCAGCCGTAAAGACAGCAATCACACCAATCATTAACAGGATAAAACCATCATCAATCGCCCCAAAGCGCAACAACACCCATCCCAGAATTTGGCCGGACATCCCAAAGATAACCATCCAACCAATCAGGCGCCGCACTCCAATTTTACGCCAATGCCATACGACCCAAATATCAATCAGGATAAAGACGGGGATCAAAACGCCAAGGGCGACTGTTGGCGGGAAGGCAAATAGCATGATGGGCGCTGACAGAGCGCCTAAGGCGCCGCCAAACCCCGCTTTGGAGATGGCAACTGCCATAATTGCGAGAAACGCAATGAATAGCGCAAAAACAGGGCTATCACCAAGAAGGGCGATTTCAGGCATCTGGCGGCCTCACCCCTGCTAAGTTGAAATCTTGGCTTAAGAATTGGTCACGATTGGTGGCTTGCCATTCCTCTAGCTGCCACGTCCCATCAGTTTCTAAAATCTGGCGGGGCATATAGGCCTGTGTTTGGACCAAACGGCATTTGGCAATCACATCAATAGCGACACGGTGATAATTATCACCTTCAAATCTATCTAAAACCTGCAGTTCCTCGTCTGACAGGCCTGTAATAATAACCCCGTCAGCCACATCACTGTCATCCCCTTCTACCAAGCAAGGATAATGGACATGTTTGACCTTCATAATTTTGAAGAATGGCGCAATACCCTCTTGCTGCGCAGTCAGCGGAATAGTACGCCCAATAACCGCCTTCATCACCTCAGCATCTTGCAGGGTGCCATAAATAAAAAGTGTGTGATCTGACATAGGGCCTCAGCTGAATAAACTCTGCTTTATCCATAGCATTGAATGACGCTTATTTCTTATCTCTTTTTTTTGTTTTTGCTAATTTTTCAACCTGACGCCCTGAAAACACCAAATCATCCCCAAACTTGGCATGCATGCGGTCTAACGCAGTTTCAATTTTCTCTTTTTGCAAGGTGGCGTTATCTAGGGAAGCGAAAAAATCCAGTGCCCCCTCATCATCAAATCCATCAACACCCACCCCGAGCAAACGCCATTGTTTGGTCGTAGATACTTCCTTCTTTAATAAGAGATGCGCGGCTTCAAAAATTTCAAACGCCTTATCAGTGGCACGTCCCAAAGTGACCTGTCTTGTGATGATTTTGTGATGATTTGACTTTAATTTTAACGAGATAACGCGCCCTGTTAGCTGCTTTTCTTTCAAGCGCCGAGATACGCGCAAAGCTTGACGTTCCAATATTGGTACAAGCTCTGATTCGTCAGCAATATCATGATGAAAGGTCGTCTCAGATGACACAGATTTCACAGCACGACTTGGTTTAACAGGGCGTTCATCAATACCTTGCGCAAGGTTTTGCAGGAACGGGGCTTGCTTGCCCAGCAAAGATTCAGCCTCGCTTCGCGGCAAATTTATGAGATCCTGACAGGTGGCAATTTGCGCATCTGCCAACCTTTTAGCGGCGGCTTTACCAACGCCATAAATAATGGATACTGGCTTATCTGCCAGCCAGTGACGGGCTTCTTTGGGATTCAAAATAAAAAACCCATTTGGTTTATCTTGGTCAGAGGCGAGCTTTGCCAGTGACTTATTCGACGAGAGCCCAACAGATACTGTTATCCCGATATCACGTGCTATCTCAGCTTGAAGCCGCATTAACATCTCGGCAGGGCTTGCCTTATGAAGCCGTTCGGTACCGGTGAGATCAAGGAAGGCTTCGTCAATGGAAAGTGGTTCAATTGCAGGCGTCAATTGAAGGAATTTTTCCCTAATTTGGCGACTAACAGCACTGTAATGTGCCATGCGGGGCTTGATAATCACAAGGTCTGGACAAAGCTGTCGCGCCTTGAAGCTTGGCATCGCAGATTTAATGCCATAGCGCCGCGCCACATAACAGGCCGCTGCGACAACGCCTCTTTCTTGTCCAACAACAATCACAGGCCGATTCAAAAGCTCGGGATTATCTCGTTTTTCAATTGACGCGTAAAAACTATCACAATCAATATGCGCTACTGCCAGCGAGAAAATGTCATCATTCGCCCTGATATCAGGACTATCACAAGACGGGCATGTCACAGTCTCAGCTGTTGTCGCCAGAAAACCAGAAAGGAAACAGCGCCGACAAATAAACCGGTAGCTATCAGTGCCGCTTATGCGGCCTGCCATATTTTCATTCGGTGAATTCCTTAATTCTGACATAATCACAATCTAGCAAAATAATGAACACTCCAACAAGCATAGGAGGAGAAGATGATTACAAGACGTCGCCTTATTCATTTTGGTGCCCTTAGTGCTGCTCTCTTGGCCCCTTCGATGGCATTCGCGGCCAAGGACCCCGTTTATAATAGTCGCGGCATTGCCATTCAGGGCTATGACCCCGTGGCCTATTTCACCGACCAGCAAGCCCGCAAAGGGCATCGTGATTATGAGGTCTCTCACATGGGTTCTACATTCCGATTTGCCAGCGCTGAAAATAAGGCCTTGTTTGAAGCCAACCCTGACAAATATGCCCCGCAATATGGCGGGTATTGCGCCTGGGCAGTCTCGCATGGCTATACAGCTTCAATTAACCCTCATGCCTGGACGATTGATAATGACAAATTATATTTGAACTATTCGCTATCTGTACGGGCGCAATGGGATGCTGATAGGGCCAACCGCATTAAACTTGGCGACCAAAATTGGCCAGCTGTACTGGATCGCTAAACCTACCCCTCTCCTAATTTTGGAGGGCGTTTTGTGAGCGATAATGTAGATTTTGAAAAGCGCAATGGTGTCCGCACACTTGTCACATTATCCGTTGTAACGACCATAGCGCGATGTTTGACCTGCGGATCTTCAAAAATCTGACCGATGGTATTAATCGGTGCCGCTGGCACGCCAGATTCCTCACAAGCGGCAAGGAGGGTCTCTTGCGTAAATAGAGACGTCTTTGCCTCAATGAGGCTTGTTAAAACATCACGATTGGCGACCCGTGCTTGGTTTGTTGTAAAGCGGTCATCTCTTTGACAGGAAGGAAGCGCCAAAATATCGCATAATTTTGCAAATTGCATATCATTGCCCACAGCGATAATAATATGCCCATCAGACACAGGAAATGCGGCGTAAGGACAGATATTTGGATGCGCATTCCCCATACGCTTTGGTGATTGGCCAGTGGCTAAATAATTAGCACCCTGATTAGCCAGCACACCAATTGTGGAATCTAATAAAGACAAATCAATATGTTGCCCCTCACCTGTCAAATCTCGGTGGCGAAGCGCTGCTTGAATCCCAATGACACCATAAAGCCCTGTAAAAATATCGGTAAAGGCCACACCAATTTTTTGCGGTGGCCCTTGTGGATCGCCTGTAATATCCATTAGTCCACTCATCGCTTGAATGAGATAATCATAGCCCGCACGATGCGCATAAGGACCATCCTGACCAAAGCCGGTGACAGAGGCATAGATTAAGGCGGGAAAGCGCGCTGACAAACTATCATAATCAAGGCCGTATTTCTGTAGTCCGCCAACTTTGAAATTCTCAATCAGAATGTCGGCGGATGCAATTAAATCCATAACCTTCTGACGGTCTTGCTCATCTGAAAAATCGGCTATCAGTGAGGTTTTGCCCCGATTGCAAGAGGCAAAATAGGCTGACATCTCATCGCCATCTACCTCAATAAAAGGCGGGCCCCAATGGCGTGTTTCATCACCCTTTGGCCCTTCGATTTTAATAACCTCTGCCCCTAGATCAGCCAAGGTTTGCCCAATCCAAGGCCCCGCTAACACACGGGCCAGTTCAATCACACGAAGTCCAGCAAGCGGCGCAACCATCTCTTAAAAGAACGCCTGAATACCTGTTTGCGCCCGCCCTAAGATGAGCGCGTGCACATCATGCGTGCCCTCATAGGTGTTGACCGTCTCAAGGTT
>CALEYP010000093.1 GCA_937924895.1 uncultured Alphaproteobacteria bacterium | reverse complement strand
ATGCGGGTGTAGCTCAGGGGTAGAGCACAACCTTGCCAAGGTTGGGGTCGAGGGTTCGAATCCCTTCACCCGCTCCAAATGAAAGAGGCGCCATATGGCGCCTTTTCTTTTATGTATTAAAAGACATGCTATGCTGGCAAAGGCCGCCCGATAGAGTGATAGGTTAATCCGCCCTCTTGCATGGCAACCCCATCATACAGATTACGTAAATCAATTAGCACGTCACCAGCCATATGCGATGTGAAGGTCGCAGCTGATAGGGCTCGGAACTCATTCCACTCCGTTATCACCACAGCCGCATCTGCCCCTGTAATGGCCTCTTGTGCTGTATCAGCATAGCGTATAGCTGCAGGCAATAGCGGCTTCGCCTCTGCCATTGCAGCTGGGTCATAGGCTACTATCTCAGCACCTTCTGCACATAGCTGCGGGAGGATAGCAAGCGCTGGTGATTCGCGCATATCGTCTGTTTCAGGCTTAAAGGCTAAACCAAGAATGGCGATTTTCTTGCCTTTCACATCACCGCCCATCGCTGCCATGATACGCTTGGCCATCGCTAATTTGCGATCATCATTATAGGCGACAACACCAGCCACCATTGGAATCTCTGTCTCAAATAACTCAGCTGTTTTCACCAATGCAAGCGTATCTTTGGGAAAGCAGGAGCCACCATAGCCAGGGCCAGGGTGTAAAAATTTGGCACCAATGCGTTTATCAAGCCCCATGCCTTTGGCCACTTCATGCACATTGGCACCAACTTTTTCACACAGATCAGCAATCTGATTAATGTAGGATATTTTGACAGCCAAAAAGGCGTTCGCCGCATATTTGATCAACTCAGCGGTTTCTAATTTCGCAAATAATAAGGGCGTTTCAATGAGATATAGTGGCCGATATAATTGCCGCATCATCTCGATAGCACGATCTGATTCTGCTCCTACAACTACGCGGTCCGGGCGCATGAAATCGCCAATGGCTGAGCCCTCACGCAAAAATTCTGGGTTTGACGCCACATCAAAATCAGCCTGAGGGTTTGTCTTGGCAATAATATCATGAACCTGTCGGCCTGTACCCACTGGCACGGTCGATTTCGTGACAATCACACTATAACCAGAGAGTGATTTTGCAATTTCTTCAGCTGCGGCAAACACAAAAGTGAGGTCTGCATGACCATCACCGCGTCTTGTTGGTGTGCCAACAGCGATAAAAATTACATCAGCCTCAGGCACATGGGAAGATAAATCTGTTTCGAAATGAAGCCGGCCCGCCTCGGCATTACGTTTCACAAGATCATCAAGGCCGGGCTCATAAATGGGGATAACCCCCTCTCTCAAAGCGGCAATTTTCTGGGCATCCTTATCGACGCATGTCACATCAAACCCAAATTCAGAAAAACAGGCACCAGACACCAAACCAACATAACCTGTTCCAATCACAACAATTTTCATCTTACCCTCTTAGCCTATGGGTTCATGCGCTATCTTAACTATAGCCTAACTCTGCTTCAACCGCCGCGGTGATGGCATGACCAAGCGCAATATGTGATTCTTGAATATGCATTGTTTTATCAGAAGGCACATTCAACAGAATATCCGCATGGGCCGCAATCTTGCCGCCTGATTGCCCCGTTAAGGCAATAACGAGAATATCTTTCTGCTGCGCCACCTGTGCGGCACGCAATACATTCTCAGAATTCCCACTTGTTGAAATCGCAAATAACACATCTCCGGCATGGCCAAGCGTTTCAACTTGACGGTCAAAAATACCCTCAAATCCGAAATCATTGCTGAATGCAGTGATAAGAGAGCTATCTGTTGTCAAAGCAATTGCTGCTAGGCCTTCTCTTGGTTTGCGATGATCCAAGGTCGCGACAAATTCTGCCGCTAGATGCTGGCTATCACCAGCAGAGCCGCCATTGCCACAAAACATTATTTTGCCACCCTGTTTGAGGGCATGCGCGATTTTATGCGCAGCCACAGATGCTGTCTCTGCGAGGGTATCTGCTGTTGCCAATTTTACGCGTGCTGATTCTTGTAATAAATCTGAAATCATTCGCATATCGCCCTTATCTTACCCAAACCTTATACGCCCTTTTCTTGACGGTTTCTTTATGACTGTTTATCAAACGTGAAGCAATCTGCTATTTTGCTGATGGAATAGGAAATGTTGTTATGATTAAAAAAGCCATCTTTCCCGTCGGCGGATTAGGAACAAGGTTCCTACCTGCAACAAAGGCCCTTCCCAAGGAAATGTTGCCTGTTGTTGATAAGCCTCTTATTCAATATGCGGTAGAAGAAGCTGCTGCAGCAGGAATAGAAGAGTTTATCTTTGTTACCGGCCGCAATAAAACAGCCATTGAAGATCATTTTGACCATTCGGTGGAATTGGAGGCAGCCCTCATTGATAAGGGTAAAGATGCCGCACTTCAGACTGTGCAAATGATGATGCAGAGCCCAGGCAGCGTGGCCTATGTTCGCCAACAAGCGCCTGCCGGTCTTGGTCACGCCGTATGGTGTGCCCGTCATTTGATTGGGAATGAACCTGTCGCAGTGCTTTTGGCCGATGATTTGGTCAAAGGGGCCCCTGCCTTGAAAGAGATGGTAGAGGCGTATGACAGCGGCAATATGGTGGCTGTGATGGAAGTACCGCGTGAAGACACATCATCCTATGGTATTGTTACGCCAGGCGCATCACATGGGCAAGTTGTTGATATCCAAGGCTTGGTTGAAAAACCAGCTATTGAAGATGCCCCCTCTAATCTGGCTGTGATTGGACGCTATATCATTGATCCGGCAGTGTTTGATGTCTTAGGCCAACAGCGCGCCGGTGTTGGTGGTGAAATCCAGCTCACAGATGCGCTTGCCGCACAGATTGGGAAACAGCCTTTCACAGGATTGCGGTTTAGTGGCACACGTTTTGATTGCGGGTCTAAAACGGGATTTCAAAAAGCCAATCTTGCCTTCGCCCTAGAACGAGATGATATGGGGCCTGAATTACGGCGCTGGCTTCACGGTGAGCTTGCAAAATCATAAGGATAATTAAGTTATGTCAGACTTGCCCATCACTGATGAGGGGGGCCTCACACATTCATTTCATCCGACCATTTTACGGTCTTATGATATCAGAGGCATTGTTGGCAAAACACTCAGCGCAACTGACGCCTTTGCGATAGGATTAGGCTTTGCCCATATCATTGCGCGTGATAATGGGGCAGATGATTGCCCTCATATTGCGCTGGGGCGCGATGGACGCTTAACGTCTCCGGAACTCTCAGAGGCGCTCGCGCGCGGCTTACAAGCTGGTGGCGCAAAGGTAAGTGATATTGGCGTGGGTCCTACCCCAATGCTTTATTTTGCTGATCGCATGCTGCATTGTGATGGCGCCATTCAAATCACAGGTTCCCATAATCCCAAAGATTATAATGGCTTTAAAATGGTCAAAGGCCATGCCTCTTTCTTTGGCGATGATATTCAAGCGCTTGGAATATTATTACAAGAGGGTGTTAAACCAGCTGATGGCGGCAGCTACCAGGCTTGTGATATTTTTGCCGATTATTGCAACAGGCTCTTAGACGGGTTCGACGCGCCATTAGACACGCTAATATGGGATACAGGAAATGGGGCAGCTGGGCCAGCAGTGGAACAGATTACGAGCCAGCTCTCAGGGCGGCATCATACCTTATTTACTGATATTGATGGGCATTTTCCCAATCATCACCCTGATCCGGTAGACCCCCATACGCTTGCTTTTTTACGGGAAAAAGTAGCTGAATGCGGCGCGGTATGCGGGTTAGGATTTGATGGTGATGGCGACAGGCTTGGCATAATTGATGCCAAAGGACGCCAAGTACCTGGTGACCTCCTCACAGCTTTTTTAGCCATTGAATATCTACAACGCTGCCCAGGGGCAGATATCTTATTTGATGTGAAATCAAGCCAAGCCGCCATGGCAATTGTGACACAAGCGGGCGGCACGCCGTTATTGTGGAAAACTGGCCATAGCCATATGAAGTCACGGATGGTTGAAATTGGCTGTGAATTAGCAGGGGAAATGTCTGGTCATATTTTCATAAAAGATGGCTATTATGGCTTTGATGACGCGCTATATGTTGCGCTGCGTGTGCTGCGGGCGATGGCAGTGACCGGTCAAAGCATCACGGATTTTATGGATTCCCTACCACCTAGCTATACCAGCCCAGAATGCCGTGTACCCTGCGAGGATGATGTGAAATTTGGTATCATGGATGGCATCGCAAAAGCTGTGCAAGCGGCATATCCAGCTCAGTCTGTGACACTGATTGATGGGATAAGAGTAACAGATGAGACAGGCTGGTGGCTTATCCGCGCGTCGAATACCGAAGCGGCGCTTGTTGTGCGCGCTGAAGGCTTATCTGAAGATGCGCTTTCCATCAAAACACAAGAATTAGAACAGTTTTTGGCGATGCAAGGCATCAACTGGCATATGCCATCTTAAAAATGGAAAGCCATTCCACAATATGGAAAGGTTTGTCATTTTTTCATTCTCTTTTTTGATGAATCCTCATTATAATATGAGACGCTTTTCATTCATGCTTAAAAGAGGGCAATTATGGGCTATATTTCTGTTGGGCAGCTATCGATCGCTGCTGACCTTTATGACTTCGTAAACCAAGAATTATTAGAGGGTCTTCCTCTCTCATCTGACGCCTTCTGGGCAGGTTTTGATGAAGCTGTTCATGATCTTGCCCCTAAAAATAGAGCTTTGCTAGCCATTCGTGACGAAATGCAAAGCCAAATCGATGCCTATTTGGTTGCAAATCGTGACGCAGGTCTTGAGGCAGACGCCTATCAAGCCTTCTTAAAAGATATTGGTTATATCGTACCAGAAGGCCCTGCCTTTTCGATTGAAACCTCACGGGTAGATGCTGAGATTGCCACCATTGCTGGTCCGCAATTGGTTGTGCCTGTGATGAATGCCCGCTATGCCTTGAATGCGGCTAATGCAAGATGGGGCAGCCTCTATGATGCCCTTTATGGCACTGACGCGATTGCTGATGCAGATGGCGCTGAGAGAACTAAATCTTATAATCCTGTGCGTGGGCAAAAGGTCATTGCCAAAGCCCGCGATTTCTTGACCGATGCGGCCCCACTGAAATTGGGCTCATGGCATGATGTCACTGGTTTTGAGGTGATTGATGGCGTGCTTGTGATCTCTGTAGGTGATACCAAGACATATCTGGCCGAGGCTGAACAATTTACGGGCTATCGTGGCAGCGCCCAGATGCCGACATCTATCTTACTCAAGCGTCATAATCTTCATATCGACATCTTGATTGATAATAAGGGTGCGATTGGTGCAGAAGATAAGGCTTATATTAATGATATCATCCTAGAATCTGCCATTTCGACGATTATGGATTGCGAAGATTCCGTGGCGGCCGTTGATTCAGAAGATAAGGTTCTCGCCTATCGTAACTGGCTTGGCCTGATGAAGGGTGATCTATCAGTGGAAATGGTCAAAGGCGGCCAGAACATTACACGGTCTTTGAATGATGATCGCTATTACACAGGTCCAAATGGTGATGAGGTGCGCTTACCAGGTCGGTCCTTGATGCTTGTAAGAAATGTTGGCCATCTCATGACAAACCCTGCCATTCTCCTATCAGATGGCAGTGAAATTCCAGAAGGGATTATGGATGGGTTCATGACGACCTTGGCAGCGATGCATGATTTTGCCAGAGCAGGCGAAGGCAAAGCGAGCAATTCGCGTCAAAATTCAATTTATATTGTAAAGCCAAAGATGCATGGCCCTGAAGAAGTGGCATTCGCAACAGAGATTTTTGACAAGGTCGAAGCCTTGTTGGGCTTGCCAAACCATACCATGAAAATTGGCATTATGGATGAGGAACGCCGGACAACGGTCAACCTGAAAGAAGCCATCCGCGCCGCTAAAGATCGTGTGGTATTTATCAATACTGGTTTCCTCGACAGAACAGGTGATGAAATCCACACTTCAATGGAAGCCGGGCCAATGATCCGCAAGGGCGACATGAAACAAGCCGCGTGGATCGGTGCTTATGAAAATTGGAATGTAGATATTGGCCTAGAATGCGGCTTTTCTGGTAAGGCCCAAATTGGCAAAGGGATGTGGGCGATGCCAGATCTCATGGCTGATATGATTGACCAGAAAATTGGTCATCCGATGGCTGGCGCCAATTGCGCCTGGGTACCATCGCCAACAGCGGCAACCTTGCATGCGATGCATTACCATAAGGTCGATGTCTTCGCCAGACAGGCAGAGCTAGCCAGCCGTGATCGCGCTGATATCAATGACATCCTCACCATACCTGTGGCACTGCGCCCGAATTGGTCAGACGCTGATATCACAAAAGAGCTTGAGAACAACGCGCAAGGGATTTTGGGCTATGTTGTCCGCTGGGTTGATGCTGGTGTTGGTTGTTCAAAAGTACCAGATATCAATGATGTTGGCTTAATGGAAGATCGTGCCACATTGCGTATTTCCTCACAACATTTGGCAAACTGGCTACATCATGGCATTTGTACAGAAGACCAAGTGATGGCCGTGATGCAAAAAATGGCCGCCATTGTTGATGAACAGAATGCGTCTGACCCAGATTATCAGCCAATGGCCGGACAGTTTGATAGCTCTATCGCCTTCCAAGCAGCTTGTGACCTTGTCTTTAAAGGCCGTGAGCAACCGTCAGGCTATACAGAGCCTGTCTTGCATCGTCGCCGCTTGGAAAAAAAGCAAGCGGGGTAGGCGCCCCGTCAAGAGATAGGAGATGGGTATGACATTTTCTCTTGATGACCATATTTCTAAAACGCCAGGCTTTCCGAAGCCTGGTATTACCTTTTATGATATTAGCCCAGCACTAGAAGATGCGGCTATCCTTCAGAAAACCATCGATGCCCTCACAGATGTCACGCGGCCACTTCGCCCTGATATTATTGCTGGCATTGATGCCAGAGGGTTTCTATTTGCCTTGCCACTTGCCCTTGCCCATCAAACAGGCACTGTGATGATCCGCAAAGCTGGCAAATTACCAGGCAAAGTCTTCGAAGAATCCTACGCGCTTGAATATGGCGAAGCTAGGCTGTCTGTCCAAGCCAGCCGCGGCCTTGAGGGTAAAAGGGTCATGCTTGTTGATGATCTGCTGGCAACAGGCGGAACATTGGTGGCATCAACCAACCTCATCCGACAGGCTGGCGGCATCATTGCTGGCGCGGCCTGCCTCATTGAATTAACAGGTCTCGAGGGACGCGCGAGACTTGCGGCGAAGGACTGCCCTGTGGTTAGCTTACAGCAATATGAATTTTAACAATATGATGTTGTAAGTCTGAGAGTACGCCCATGACAGTCTCCAAAAAAGCTTCTTTTGCTTGGGCCTTGTATGATTGGGCATCCTCTCCGGTTCCCACCTTGCACGCAACTTTTGTCTTTGCTGTCTATTTTACCACAAGCCTCGCCCCAGAAAATGGCACGCTATTATGGTCACAAATGACAGGCGCAACAGCTTTTTTAGTAGCATTGGCGTCACCTTTTGCTGGGCGATTTGCTGATTCACGCGGGCTTATTAAACAATCTTTGACACTCAGCCTTTCGCTTGGCGCAATTGCGGTCATGGGATTATGGTTTGCCGCACCTGATGCGCAATTTGTGATATTTGCCCTGGTCATCTCTGCCATTTCTATCTTCATGATGGAAATCAGCTTTGTGTTTTATAATGCGTTATTGGTTCATATCGTGCCGCCTGCCAAAATGGGACGCCTATCTGGTATTGCGTGGGGTACGGGATATGTTGGTGCCGTAGTCGCGCTTGCCCTTGCTCTCGCTATCTTTATCATGCCAGAGACAGCCCCCTTTGGCCTTGATAAATCACAAGCCGAACATGTCAGAGCGACAATGATATTTGCTGGTTTATGGGCCCTTATCTTCTCACTACCATTATTCTTATTTGTGCCCAAACCTGCGCCAACACCTGTGAAAGGCCGCTTTTTGGATGAGATGGCCGACGCCATTCGCACCGCCAGAGCCATTCCCGACATGATACGCTTTCTATTAGCACGTATGTTGTTCAATGACGGGCTTGTCACCTTATTTGCGCTAGGCGGTATTTTTGCTGCCAAAGTGTTTGGCTTCACGCAAACAGAGATTTTACTATTTGCAATTTCACTCAACATTAGTGCGGGTCTTGGGGCGATTTTTGGCGGGTGGGCTGATGATAGATTAGGCTCGCTGCGCACGATCCGCCTGTCTCTCTATGGTCTCATCCTCTTTGGCGGTATGGCAATCCTTGCCCCAACCAAAGAGCTATTTTGGGTAGCGACCTTATGTTTAGGGATTTTTGTGGGACCGAGCCAATCGGCCTCTCGCTCTTATGTCGCTCGACGCGCGCCTGATGAGAATAAGGCCTCTCTATTTGGTCTTTATATGGTGTCTGGCAAAGCCACCAGTTTTGTTGGCCCCTTAATCTATGGCTGGCTTGTTCTTGCCACAGGTCACGAACGGGCCGGCATGACCATCGTCATTTTGTTAACGCTGGTAGGGCTACTGCTATTACCCAAGCGAGATGAAATACCTTAATTGGCGTAATTTTCGGCGCGTAGATCTGCGCGTAACTCATCAATCGCAACGGTTTTACCATCACGCTCAATATGCCAGAATGTCCAGCCATTACAGGATTCTTGCTCTTGCAGCTTGGCGCCAAGTGAATGGATAGAGCCAGCTTCATTTTCTGCTGTCTTCAACGTACCATCAGCACAGACCATGGCAGTAAAACGACGCTTTTGGTCAAACATCTTGTCACCCACACGGATCCAACCACGCTCAACCAATGCCCCAAATGGGATACGAGGCTGGGCCCGCTTTGTTTTGGTTTCAAGCAAATGGCTATCTTGAACAGGTGTGACTGCAGCGATGCGATCAGTGGCGACTTTGACATAGGTTTTATCTTGCTCAATACCGATAAAGTGACGCCCCAATTTCTTGGCAACGGCACCTGTTGTGCCCGTGCCAAAGAACGGGTCAAGCACCACATCGCCGCGCTGTGTTGACGATAAAATAACACGCGCCAATAGATTTTCTGGCTTCTGCGTTGGATGGGCCTTTTTCCCAGCGCTATCTTTTAAGCGCTCTGCGCCTGTGCAAAGCGGCAATGTCCAATCAGAGCGCATTTGCAAATCTTCATTCAACGCCTTCATGGCTTCGTAATTGAAGGTATATTTAGATTTCTCAGACTTTGACGCCCAGATAAGTGTCTCATGCGCATTTGTGAAGCGGCGCCCTCTGAAATTCGGCATCGGATTTGTCTTGCGCCACACAATATCATTCAGCAACCAGAACCCCAGATCCTGAAGCTGCACCCCTAAGCGGAAAATATTGTGATAAGAGCCAATGACCCAAATCGCCCCATCAGGTTTCAAAATACGCTGGCATTCGCTAAGCCACGCATGACACATGCGATCATAAGCAGCGAAGGAATCAAATTGATCCCATTCATCATCTACCGCATCAACCATTGACTGGTCCGGCCGACGCAGCGCCCCTGATAATTGCAAATTATAAGGCGGGTCTGCGAAAACAAGATCGACAGATTCATCTGGTAATTTGCGAAGCTGTTCAATGCAATCGCCGTGATAAATGACATCTTTTTTCATTGCCAAAAGACCTAAAAATGGTTGATTCCCATCCTATCAAACCCCAAAGAATCAATTAAAGTCAATGAGTTAGATCATTATTTTAAAGCAATACTATATATAGTGTGATCAGCGTAGGAAATACCAGATATCTTGTGGCAGGGCGGCGAAACCCCTTCCAAGAAAGCGTCGCACTGACAAGATAGAGGGTAGAAATGACAGCTGTGTCGCACAAATCATCAATGCATATTAGGCCCGCTATTGCGCCTGTTACGCCCCTGCCTCACCGGCGGTATCAAGATAGGCTTTGATAGGGGCGAATGACCGCCGATGATGTGGTGTTATGCCATGAGAGGCAATCCCGGCTTGGTGTGCTTTGGTGCCATAGCCTTGATTGCTGTCCCATCCATAATAGGGATATACCTCATGCAAACGCGCCATCTCGCGATCACGCGCCTCTTTGGCGATGATTGAGGCGGCTGCGATAGATAATGACCGGCTATCTCCTTTAATGATAGCCTCAGCCGGATAGGGCAAGGGCGGGAGAAGGTTACCATCAACCAAAATCAGGGCGATCCGCCCCCATCCTAGCGGGTCAGTCGCAAGCAGCCTGTCAGCCACATCACATACAGCCTCAGCCATTGCGGCAAAAGTCGCTGGCAACAGGCCGCCTTCATCAATATCAGTTGCGGAACGAAACGCTGCCTGAGAGAGATGGCTTGCAGATATAAGATTGGTTTCAATGGCCGCCCGTTTGCGCGCGGTTAATTTTTTACTATCAGTTAGGGCAGACGGCAGGGTGTCTAGCTGATCGGGATGAATCCAAAAAGCGGCGGCACAAACAGGGCCTGCCCAGGGGCCGCGCCCCGCTTCATCAACCCCTATCACATAGCCTGTGGCGGCAAAGGCTGCTTCGCGATGATAATCTGGTTTCTCGTCAGCCTGCTGCACCGCCTTACCCCGTCAATTAAGATGGTTTGCGCGGTGTAATGGTCGATTCTGTCAAGCGTGGCATAATTTCCACAAAATTACAGGGACGATGCCGGTAATCGAGCTGATGGGCGAGCAAATCATCCCACGCATCACGGCACGCAGACGGAGAGCCTGGTAACGCAAAGAGATAGGTGCCACCTGCCACACCAGCAACAGCACGGCTTTGCAAAGTTGATGTGCCGATTTTCTGAAAGGATAAAAAGCGGAACATTTCCCCAAACCCTTCAATCTCCTTTTCAAAAACCGCACGAAACGCTTCTGGTGTGACATCGCGGCCAGTTAGCCCTGTCCCGCCAGTTGCGATGACAACATCTATCTCTTTATTATCAATAAAGCGGTGAAGCTGTTCTGTAATCAGCGCTTCATCATCTTGGATAATCGCACGATCTGCCAAATGATGACCTGCCTCTGTGAGGCGTGAGACAAGCAAATCCCCTGATTTATCATCATCTAGACTACGGCTATCAGAGACCGTTAGCACAGCGATAGACACGGCAACAAACGGGCGTGTGTTATCTATCTTTCCCATTGATTTCTTCCTTGCCTTGGGCGAGTGCCTATTGGGCAACGCGTCGCTTTGGTTGCAAAAAGGCCTGTTGCATATCTTCTGGCATGGCTGTGGCCAGACGACGAACCGCAGGCGTATCTTGTTCAAATTGTTGGCGATACATCCATAGATTGGCAATCACTGATTTCACATAAATTCGTGTTTCACGCGCCGGAATAGATTCAATAAATAACAGCGGATCATCGCGATGATCAATCGAACGCAGCCATTTATTGAGGTTACCAGGTCCACCATTATACGCAGCCAACATGCGATCAAGGGCAAAGCCGATATGTGGCTCATCAATCAGATGGCGAATATATTTTTGGCCCAAGGCAATGTTAAAATTCTTGTCATATAATTTATGGCGGTTTGAGGTGCGTAAACTTCTATCCTTCATAATGAAGGCTGCCGTTGCTGGCATAATCTGCATGATACCTGCGGCCGAAGCGCGGCTTTTAGCCTTTGTTGCAAAGCCAGATTCTTTACGAATGATGGAAAAGACCAGCGCTTCATCAATATCAAAATTACCCTCTAACTGCAGTGCGGGATATAAGCCAGCATAGAGGCTTTCGCCTGTCTCATAGCGATGATAGTCAGCCGCACGAAACGCAACATCTGCTAAATTATGATCAAGGGCAAAGCGAATAAAATGACGGATGAGATGTTTGGGCGTCTCTTTATATAGATACCGCATCTCACGCGCTGCTTCATGCTCATTGCCAATTTGTAACAAAGCGATGGTCCGCTGCCCACCAGGACGCTCTAATAACCAAGATAGGAAGGGCGCTGTATCAGCCACGAGGCTAAAATCAATAGGGTGATCCTGACCAGAGACCTGCATTGCTAATATGCCATAGAAGGTATGTGGTAGGGTCAACGCGATATCGAGATAGCGTAGTGCTTCGGCAGGTTGCTTTTGGCGCATCGCAGAACGGTAACTCCAAAATGCGGCACCTGCCCGTAATTTGTCAGGGGCATTTTCAAGCTCAGCCAATGTTGTGAAGAAGGAATGGGCCAAGCCGTATTGCTGTGAACGCCAAGCCGCCAAGCCGCCAGACCAATAGCCCATCCAGGCTTTATCACGACCCACCCCAATCGCATGACGTGCGGTGCGAATGGCTTTATCATCAAGCCCAAAAATCAAATAGGCATGGGCGAGCTCACCGCGCAATTGCGCTTCTTCAAATTTCGTCAAATAACGCAATGTCTCTCTGTCAGAGAGATATTGATTGCCTGCTGTGGGGGCGCGGCTGCGGATAAAGCGCCGCACTTTGCTGGCAATGCGTCTGGTTTGTGTTGGTGAAATCCGCCCTTTGGTTGTCGCTGGGATGCGTGCGCGATAGCTATGAGGCTCAGAATGGCCGATGCCGTTCAAATAACCTTTTTTCGGCGCTTTTGGTGTGGCGGCATTTGCTGGTTTGCGTTTTTTGGCAAGCCAACTAATACGGCTCGCGGCAGGATGATCATGATATTTCGCCAACCAGCTTGATAATTCAGTAAAAGACGACCGCCACGCTGTTGGATGTAAATATTTCTGCGAGAGCACATGTCCCATCAGCAAGGGATTTTCAATCTGACGGATAATGCGAGAGGCTTTTTTGATATCACCAGCCTCTTGGAGTTCAAACACAGCTTGATAGACAGCTACATCATCATCGCTAAGAAGGCGCGGTAAATCTTGTGATAGGGCTGGGCTGGCGCTGAGCAGCATAAGGCCCACCACAAATTGCCACACCCTCATTTGTGCCTGCCACATCATCTAGACTTCCACCTAATCACAACTCGCATGTTTATGAAACATTGCCGGCTCATTTTCAATCATTTTGATGCGCTAACAGACGCACGCTGTGTATGAGCTAGATGACGCAATGCCAGAAGATCTTTAAATGCCAAAGCCTTATGATGAGGGGCGCGCAACAAATAAGCAGGGTGCAGTGACGGCAAGAGGGGATACGATTCCTCAAGCCCTCCCTCATCTGATGGCAAGGTCAGATCAAACCGCTTGCCACGTAACTTCATAATCCCGTCTGAGACTTGCAATAGTGATTTGGCTGAGGTGCCCCCTACCGCAAAAATGACATCAGGAGATATGAGCTGAATATGACGAGCCACAAAAGGGCGCATCATCGCAATTTCTTCACTGGTTGGTGTTCGGTTGCCTGGGGGGCGCCAAGGCAAAATATTGGTAATATAAACATCATCACGAGACAGCCCAATGCTCGCCAGCATATGATCAAGCATTTGACCAGCCTTACCCACAAAAGGTAGGCCGACGCGATCTTCATCACGCCCCGGCGCTTCGCCAATCACCATGATTTTGGCCGCAGGGTTACCATCAGAAAATACTAAATGGCTGGCGGTGCGCTTTAAATCACATTTATCAAAATCAGCCATCGCTTGTTTCAACGCCTCTAGCGTTTGAATTTGCGCGAGCGAGGCCGCTTGCGGTGACGTATCAGAGGATGGTTGTGCCGCTATCGCCTCATCGCGGGCTGGCATCGCTGGCCCAGCTGAAACAGGCGGCTTACTCGGCGCAGTGGATGTCGCTTCACCACTCATCACATCTGATAGGCGCACCGTCACCTCATCTGCAAATGAGGCCTTATCCCACAAGGCTTCATCAGCACCGGCTTCCACCTGCCAAGAAAGTGCAGCGATTAAGTCATCTTTTGTCGGTTCTGTGATTGTCAACGCGGATTCCATCTGCCATTTTGATAGTATGAAGGTGGTTTTATGGCCATCATATCAACATAATATAAGCGTTTTACGCCAAAATTTAGTGAAAGGTTACCCCTTTATGTTATGCCATCATAACATAAAGGTAAAAGATGGGGATAAAAGATGGAACGTGAATCCATGGAATTTGATGTCTTGATTGTTGGCGGTGGCCCTTCAGGACTATCAGCTGCAATTAGATTGAAACAGCTTGCGGCTGAGACAGGTAAAGATATTGAAGTTTGCCTAATCGAAAAAGGCAGTGAAGTCGGCGCGCACATTTTATCAGGCGCGGTCCTAGAACCACGTGCCTTGAATGAGCTTATCCCCGATTGGCAAGATAAGAACGCTCCGCTTGATACCGCTGTGGAAACAGATAAATTCATGTTCCTCACACAATCAGGGTCATTCCAGCTGCCAACACCGCCGCAGATGAATAATCACGGTAATTATATCATCTCGCTTGGTAATTTCTGCCGCTGGTTGGCAGAACAAGCCGAAGCGATGGGTGTTGAGATCTATCCTGGTTTTGCTGCCGCACATGTGATCACCAATGATAATGGTGAGGTTGTTGGCGTTGGCACTGGTGATATGGGTGTTGGCAAAGATGGCGAGAAAACAGACCAATATATGCCAGGCATGGATTTGCTTGCTAAACAAGTGATCTTTGCCGAAGGCTGTCGTGGGCATCTCACAAAAGGGTTGTTTGAAACCTTTAACCTGCGCGAAGGCAAAGACCCGCAGACTTATGCGATTGGCATTAAAGAATTATGGGATATTGACCCGGCAAAATCAAAGCCAGGGACCGTATGGCACTCTGTTGGCTGGCCACTATCAACCGATACGTATGGCGGCTCATTCCTCTATCACCTTAATGGGAATCAGGTGGCTGTCGGCTATGTGGTAGGCTTGGATTATTCAAACCCACATCTCTCACCTTTTGAGGAATTCCAACGCTTCAAAACGCATCCGGCCGTTCGTGATGTGTTTGAAGGGGGCCGCCGCGTCTCTTATGGCGCACGCGCCTTGAATGAAGGTGGGTTCCAGTCAGTACCAAAGCTCACATTCCCAGGGGGATGTTTGGTTGGCTGTACAGCAGGCTTCTTAAATGTGCCAAAGATCAAGGGTACTCACACCTCTATGAAATCAGGGATGCTTGCCGCTGAGGCTGTCTTTGAAGTGGTCACACAAGATGAGGTTGCATCAGGTGTTGAACCAGCGTCTTATGCAGACAAGATCGAAGGGTCATGGTTGTGGAAAGAACTATATAAGGTCCGCAATATTCGCCCCTCTTTTGCCAAAGGCCTGTGGGCAGGCATGGTCTATTCAGCGCTTGATACATACATCTTGCGCGGCAATGCCCCGTGGACATTCCGCCATCATGCTGACCATACCAATTTGAAGCCAGCCGATCAGGCGCCAAAAATTGAGTATCCCAAGCCAGATGGCGTTGTCAGCTTTGACCGTAACTCATCTGTCTATTTGTCAGGGACAAATCATGAAGAAAACCAGCCTGTGCATCTCACATTAAAAGATGACAGCGTGCCAATTGCACATAATTTGGCCATTTATGATGCGCCAGAACAGCGTTATTGCCCAGCTGGTGTTTATGAAATTGTCCGTGATGATAATGGCGATAATCCGCGTTTGCAGATCAATGCCCAGAATTGTGTGCATTGTAAAACCTGCGATATTAAAGACCCGACACAGAATATTCGGTGGGTCACACCAGAAGGTGGCGGCGGGCCAAACTATCCGAATATGTAAGATATATGATGCGCATAGACAGCTTCGGCGACATCGCTATGCGCATCACAAGTTAAAGATACAGGTGATGAAACAGACAAAACCATATCACTATCACAGCTACAGATTATTTCTGTCTGGGATAGTGAGTGGCATGGTTCTGTTTCTCACAGCCTGTCAAACGACAGGTGGTGGCTCACAACCCTCAGCCTATGACCAAGATGAAGCCGGATGGAACACCCCATTAAGTGAGGGATTATCTTCCAATTATCTGATGGCACGCCATGCCATCTATGCCAATGATCTGCAATCGGCGACAGGCTTTTTCACGAATTCGCTTATCCTTGATGATAAGAATGTCGCGTTACTGCGTCATTCTTTTCTAACTCATTACCAATCAGGGAATATTGAAGAAGCTGCTGAAATTGCGCGGCGGATGGAAGCCTTAAACCTTACCATTCCGCTAGCCTCTGAACCTGCGCTTATTGAAGCTGTGCGTGCCCAAGATTGGGAAGCTGTGATAGCCCTTTCTGATCTCTTGGCCCAGTCTGATACAAGCCTGGTGATAGCTGGCGTCGCAAAAGCATGGGCCGCCTTAGCGCAAGATCAATTATCAGCTGCCATCACACATATGAATGCCACCGCCCAGCTCTTGGCGTCTGAAAATGGGCTAACACCCGCCTTTATGGAAGTGCAGCTCGCCCATCTCTTGGAGGTGAGTGGCGCATCCGATGAAGCGCTAATTATTTTGCAAAACCTATCATCGCTTGCTGCCTATTCCTCCCATATTCAACTGAGTATCGCAGCAGCTTATCATCGCTTAGGAGAACGCGAGGCAGCGCGCCGTATTATCACTGATTATGTCAGTACTAGCTTTGATAAAGAGCGGATCTTAGCAGCCTTCACACAAGGTGATCACCCGCTTCTTGCCCCTATGACGATTGAGCGTGGCTTAGCGCAGTCCATCTTAGATACAAGCTGGCTTGATTATCAGCGCGCTATTCGTTCCTTATTGCTGGCGCGCGCACAGCTCTCTCTGTCAATTGCCCCAAATTTAGCATCGGCTCATTTTGTCATTGCGCAAGAATATTTAAATCTCAATCAATATGATAGTGCCGCCCCGCATCTGGCTGCCCTGACGCAGGACAGTGCTTATTTTCAGCCATCACAGCTTGTTTATGTGAATTACTTACGGCGCCTTGACCGCTATGACGCGGCTTATGACTATATTAATGAGTATCTGAATGCGCATCCTGATAACCAGCGCTATCAGTTGATCGTGGGTGATTTATTACGAAGCTTAGGGCGCTATGAAGATGCCACACCTTATTATCGCGGTCTGTTAGGCACGTCTTATGATGATGCCAGATTACATCGCAATCTTGCTGTGACACTTGAGCGAAGCGGCTTTGATGAGGAAGCAGAATCCTATTTTTTATCATCACTGGCGCTTGACCCTGATGATCCCTACACGCTCAACTATCTAGGCTATTGGTATGCTGATACCAATCGCAAATTAGATGAGGCCATTTCTTATATTGAAAAAGCGGTAGAGCTTCGCCCAAATTCGGGTTTCTTTGCAGATTCTCTGGGATGGGTGCATTATCGGCTTGGTGCCTATGATCAAGCCGTCTTATGGTTAGAAAAAGCCATTCAGCTAGAGCCGCGCGATCCGGTGATTGTCGAACATTTAGGTGATGCTTATTGGCGCGTGGGTCGCCAGACCGAAGCTCTTTATAAATGGCACCACACCCTCACCGTCGCTGATGATGAGGAGATGATTGCTAGGGTCAAAGAGAAGTTGCTACAAGCAAATAAAGATGGGGGAGAGCCTCTTGCAGGCGACCCTTATTAAGTTTGATACCCTTATTAAGTTTGATATTGTGACTGCCCCTTGCCAATGACTATTCTGCATGCGCCTGCGAAATTAAACCTCACCCTCTCTATTACGGGACGTGATGAGGCTGGCTATCATCAGCTTGTCTCTCTGGCTGGCTTTACCGAATTTGGTGATAATTTGACGATTTCACCGCAAGACACAAACGCCCCGCATCAGCTGTCAGTAGCAGGGCCATTTGCCACAAGGTTACAACCTGACGCTGATAACCTCATCTTCAAAGCTCTTTCCTTATATGAAGAGATGACAGGGCACCGTAGCCATTATCACATGTCATTGGATAAGCGCATTCCGCTTGGTGGTGGTCTTGGTGGGGGGAGCGCTGATGCAGCCTGTTTATTGCGCTATCTCTCGCGCAATGATGATCCTGCATTAAAAGAAGCGCTGCGCGAGGCATCGGTCACACTTGGGGCAGATGTGCCGGCCTGCTTTGATTCTTGCCTTCATGTGATGATGGCAAAAGGAGAAGATGCGTGTGACGTCTCACCGCCAGAGACATTGCCTTATGTCATCCTCACTAATCCGGGATGCCATGCCGACACCGCATCAGTCTTTGCGAAATATAAAGAGAGGGGTCAGCCCTTCCAAAAGAGTGACCCCCACCATATTGCCGCCCTCGCTGAGAGAGGGGAATGGCAGGCGTTACTTGCCATTGGTAATGATCTGACAGGTGCGGCTTGTGCGCTCTATCCTCCGATTAAGGACATGCTTGTGGCCTGTCAGCAAATCGGCCAGGAGGTAGGAGAAGAGTTTATAGGGTCAGCTATGACTGGCAGCGGGGCGTCTGGCTTTGCTCTTTTGGCCACTGAAGAAGCTGCAAAACGTTATCATTCTCGCTTATCAGAGCTAAGAATCTGGCATGTCATGACAAAGCTGTCTTAATCCATTAGATAGCATTCATTTTTTTGTTGCACGAGCCACAGAAGCACTGTAATTTGCCGGAACCTTATCGCCAATTGGGCGTGTAAGATGGTATTTGGGGTGTGGCCAATTGGTCAGGCATCGGTTTTTGATATCGTTTATTGTAGGTTTGACTTATAC
>CALEYP010000092.1 GCA_937924895.1 uncultured Alphaproteobacteria bacterium | reverse complement strand
TTCCTTTTGCGGGTCTAGATCGATGGTCTTAGCATAGCATCCACCTTCAAAATTAAAGACGCCATCATCATCCCACCCATGTTCATCATCGCCAATCAGGGCTCTGTCTGGTGAAGCGGACAAGGTGGTCTTCCCCGTACCTGATAGGCCAAAAAACAAAGCAACATCGCCATCTTTGCCCTCATTCGCAGAGCAATGCATTGAGGCAATGCCTTTTTGTGGCAGCAGATAATTCATCACAGAGAAGAGGCCTTTTTTCATTTCCCCGCCATACCATGTGCCGCCGATAAGCTGCATCCGCTCTGTCAGGTTAAAGGCAATGAAAGTCGGCGAATTCATGCCATGTGCTTCAAAATTTGGGTTGCTTGTTTTTGACGCATTAATGACTGTGAAGTCTGGTGTGAAATCCTCTAGCTCTTTGTCAGACGGACGAATAAACATATTTTTCACAAAATGGGCTTGCCAGGCCACTTCCATGACAAAGCGAACCTTTAATCTTGTGGCTTCATTGGCACCGCAATAGCCATCAATCACATATAAGGTCTTGCCTGATAGCTGATCAGCGACAAGTGATTTTAAATCATTCCAGACATCCTGGCTAATCGGCTTATTATCATTTTTTGTGCCATTACCATTCCACCAAAAACGCTCAGCTGTGGTGGCGTCATGCACGATGAATTTATCCTTGGGAGAGCGACCTGTGTAATCGCCTGTATAGACATTGACCGCGCCTGTATTTGTGACATGTCCTTTTTCAAACCCCGTCAGCGCTTGATCTGTCTCTGCAGCAAATAGCTCATCATAGCTTGGGTTATGGATAATTGTAACTGGATCTGTAATCCCAATAGAGGCGAGGAACTCTTTCATAGCGCGGCCCTTTTTTGCGGTGAGGCAATGCGATTTGCCAAAGGTGGGATAGCAAATACTATTGGTGCTGGACAATATTCTATCAGTCTCTGAGGGTCAATCCTAATATGTAAAAACCAATTCCAATATACGGAAAGAATCCGACTCGCCTTTCTCTTAGCAACGATACAGGCTAGGGTTGGGAACGATTATTCTGAAGGGTGTTATTATGAAGTGCCAAAAAATAGAATTATTCACGCTTCACCTGCCTTATGCGGGCGGTACTTATGAGTTATCTCATGGCCGTACTTATGATGGGTTTGATTCCGTCATGGTCTGTCTAACAAGTGACACTGGCCTCGAAGGGTGGGGAGAGAGTACGCCTTTTGGGGCAACCTACATTGCCGCGCACGCGAAGGGTGCTGCTAGCGGCATTGAGGAGATTGCACCACATCTTTTAGGGTGCGATATCCAAGCAACTGATCGTGTGACTGATATAATGGATGAGGCTTTGCTTGGCCATAATCATGCCAAATCAGCGATTGACCTTGCGATGTGGGATCTATTTGGCAAAGCGGTTGGGCTTCCTGTTTATCAGTTGCTTGGCGGCTCAACAGGACATCCTTTGCCAGTGATCAGTTCAATTTATGCAGGGGCACCAGAGGATATGCGGGCGCGTGTGGCAGACCATCGCCAAAAAGGCTATCGTGGTCATTCGGTGAAGATTGGGGCCAGTGAGGCAGAGGGTGGCCCTGCTTTAGATGCAGAGCGTATCGCAGCGTCATTGGCTGATAGGCAGCCTGGTGAGTATTTTATTGTTGATGCCAATGGGGGACTGACGTCTGAGAGTGCGCGGCGCCTATTACGGTTGCTTCCGGCAGGTTTAGATTTTGTGTTAGAGGCACCTTGTGCCAGCTGGCCGGAGACCCTCTCATTACGAGCGCATTGTGATGTGCCGCTCGTGATTGACGAGTTGCTAATGTCAGATTCAGATATGATCACGCTAATTAAGGAAAATGCGGCTGATGGGATTGGGCTTAAAATCTCTAAGGCTGGTGGCTTAACACATGCGAAGCGTCACCGCGATATGGCCATAGCTGCAGGGCTCACAATGTCAGTTCAAGATACGGTGGGGTCAACATTATCAGCGGCTTCTATTTTCCATCTTGGCGCGACAGTGCCGCCGTCCTTACTCCGTTGTGTGCTTGATGTGAGAGACATGGTTACACGACCAACAGGGACATTTTCAGCGCCGCTTATTGCTGGTGGGGTGATGCCACCTGATAGCCCGGGATTAGGTGTGACGATTGATAGAGACGCGCTAGGTCCCCCCGCCCAGATATGGGAAGCCTAAATTTAGGCAAGAAAAAAGAGGCTTCAGATAGTCTCAAGCCTCTTTTCCACGTTTTGAGGAACGTCCTCTGTCAGCCAGGCCTTGTCAATTAACAGCAAAGCATGGCTGAATTTCGGTTTAGAACTGGTTCATTGTGTTGTCTTCGCCAGAGGCAAGCAACGCCATGTCACCAGAGAAATATTCCTTATGATCGTCACCGATGTTTGAGCCAGCCAAATCTTGGTGTTTCACAGATGCCATGCCACGGCGGATTTCACGGCGTTGAACATCACGTACATAAGCCAGCATGCCCAAATCACCAAAATAGCCTTCAGAGAGCACGTCTGTGCCGAGTGCGGTATCATGGTAAGTCGGTAATGTGATCAAGTGATGGAAGATACCAGCTTCGCGTGACCCATCAGCTTGGAATGATTGAACCAGCTGATCGGCTGCAGAAGCCAGCTCGCTATCATCAAATGTTGGATCCATAAGCGCCTGTGGGTTCTCCGCAGGATTTGGATAGGCTGATACATCTTTGCCAGCCTCTACCCATTCAGCATAAACCTGATTCCGGAAATTCAATGTCCAGTTAAAGCTTGGTGAGTTGTTATAGACAAGCTTCGCATTTGGCATAACTTCGCGAATACGGCTCACCATGCCACCAATTTGGGCAACATTTGGCTTTTCAGTCTCAATCCACAGCATGTCAGCGCCATTTTGCAATGATGTGATGCCGTCCAAGACGCATCTGTCTTCGCCAGTACCTTCACGGAAGGCATAGAGGCCATTTGGTAGACGAACCGGCTTATAGGCTTTGCCGCCTTGTGTGACGATTTGCTCACCTTGTTTTAAGCTTGAGATATCTGAGATTTCTTCCAGCTCAAGGAATGAATTATATTGGTCTGCCAAGTCACCAGCTTTTTGTGATACTGGGATCTTTTGTGTGAGGCCAGCGCCAAGGCTATCAGTCCGTGCGACGATAACGCCATTATCAACGCCTAGCTCCAAGAAGGCATAACGAACCGCATTGATCTTAGACAAGAAATCTTCATGTGGGACAGTTACTTTACCATCTTGGTGACCACATTGTTTGGCATCTGATACTTGGTTTTCAAGCTGGATACAGCAGGCACCTGCTTCGATCATGCGCTTCGCTAAGAGATATGTGGCTTCTTCATTACCAAAACCAGCATCAATATCAGCAATGATCGGCACGATGTGGGTTTCATGATTGTCGATAGCGGCCAAAGCAGCTTCAACATCACCACCATTGGCTCTCGCATTATCGAGGTCAACAAAGAGATGGCGCAATTCACGGGCATCTGCTTGGCGAAGGAAGGTGTAAATCTCTTCGATAAGACCAGACACAGCTGTCTTTTCATGCATTGATTGGTCTGGCAAAGGTCCGAAATCTGAACGCAAGGCAGCAACCATCCAGCCTGAGAGATAGACATATGATTTATTTGTTGTTTTGCGATGACGCTTCACAGCCATCATCATTTGTTGCGCAGTAAAACCATGCCAGCAGCCCAAGCTTTGCGTATATTGGCTGCTATCGGCATCATACTCTGCCATATCTTTACGCATAATATCAGCCGTGTAACGGGCGATATCTAGGCCAGTTTTAAACCGGTTCTGCAATTCCATACGTGCGGCATATTCCGCATTAATCGCAGCCCAGCCATTGCCACCAGCTTTGATGGTTTCGGCCTTTTGTGCAACGAGTTCTAGGTAAGTGCTCATCACATTGTTCCTCATAACAGTTGGATGTTTGAGGCGGGGGTGAGCCTGTCCTAACCTATGAGTAATCATATGTCCAGAAGTTTTTTTATTTTGTATTAATATTTCAATAAATATTCATAAAGTTTATTATTGTTACTAATTTCTATCATGTGAAAAGCTGAGCTCGGTTTGTTGGCAGAGCGTTGAATTGCCAGTGCTATTATCATTTGTAGCGTCAACGCGTTGGTAAATCGCTAGCCCTCTTGAAAGGAGGGCGCTGCTGCGCCACATTGATGGATAGTTGTTGTTTACCTTACTATGAGGCTGTCTATGTCTATTCGTCCTATCAATTTCACCAGCCAAGCCCGTCCCACGATGGAAGGCGCTGGTGTGCATTTGCATCGTGTGTTTGGATTTGGAGAGACAGAGCCATTTGACCCCTTTTTGATGATGGATGATTTCCGCAATGATGACCCGCAAGCCTATGCTCGTGGGTTCCCATGGCACCCTCATCGTGGCATTGAGACGATTACCTATGTGTTAAAGGGGAATGTTGAGCATAGTGATTCTCTTGGTAATACCGGCGTTTTGTCAGATGGGGCAGTGCAATGGATGACAGCAGGGTCTGGTATCATTCATCAAGAAATGCCGTCCGGAAATGAAAAGGGCGAAATGCATGGGTTTCAGCTCTGGGCCAATCTGCCGGCTGATCAGAAGATGTGTACCCCGCGTTATCAAGATTTGCAGGCCTCTGACATTAATCACCTAACTGATGATGATGGCACGCACATCAAAATCATTGCTGGTGATTATCGGGGTTATAAGGGCCCAGTAGACGGCATTGATACTGACCCCTCCTATTTAGATATCACCTTATTGCCAAATGTGAAAAAGCGCTTTCCGTTCGATACAAGACGCCAGGGTTTTGCTTATATTTTCGAAGGGTCAGCAAATTTCGGGAATGCCTCAGCCCCCTTTGGTGTCAATGTCGAAAAAGAATTTAATGGCGAAGAGTTAAAAATCAGAGACCAATCTGGTAACCGCACTTTGGTTGTGTTTGGCGCTGGTGACGAAGTAGAGGTAACGGCTGGTGAGGCTGGTGTGCGGTTCTTGCTTGTGTCAGGGGCGCCGTTGCGTGAACCTGTTGCTTGGCATGGTCCTATTGTGATGAATAGCCGCGAAGAATTGCAAAAAGCATTCCAAGAGTTGAATACCGGGCAATTTATCAAAGAAGGCGCTGCTGGCTGGGTGGGAAGTCCGCGGCCACGCAGGTAAGCTGTCTAAGGTTCACGAAAAGATTGACATTTTTGCCTGACTGCCAGAGCGTCTTGTGATGGTGTGATTGAAGAGGCAGGCATGCGTTTCACAGATAAAAAGATACTCATCACCGGGGCATCAGGTGGCATCGGACAAGTGGTGGCTGCGAAATGTCAGCAGGAAGGCGCTGAGGTTTTTACAACAGACAGAGAGGGATCTGTCTCTGTTGTTGGTGATTTGACAGACGCATCCTTTTGCGACGCGCTCCCACAGCTTGCGTCAGATGGGATGGGCGGCTTGGATATTGTCATTAATAATGCAGGCGTGATCACCCGCGGTGATATTACCACCGCGACTGATGATGATTATGCGCTGACGATGGCGGTCAATGTAGAAGCCCCTTTTCGGATTTGTAGAGCCGCTATCCCCTTGCTTGCCGCAACCGGCGGAGGCGCGATTGTGAATACCGCATCTTGTTGGGGTATTTATCCAGGCTCAGCCCATCCGCTTTATGTGATGTCAAAAGCAGCATTGGCCTCTTTAACGCAATGTTTGGGCAAGGATCATGCGCCGCAAAATATCCGTGTGAATGCGGTATGTCCTAACGAGGTGAATACCCCCATGCTCCGCTCTGGTTTTGCGATGCGGGGCTTTGATCCAGACAAGGCGGTATCAGAGCTTAATCAAACAGTGCCGTTGGGACGTATCGCGGAACCAGAGGATATCGCAGATGTGATCTTGTTCCTCGCCTCTGACGACGCGCGCTATATGTGCGGGGCGCTGGTTGAGGTCAATGGCGGAAAGGCTGTCATATAATGCGTTATCACGGCAAAATAGCATTGGTAACAGGCGGGCGCTCAGGTATTGGACAGGCCATTGCGCAACGCCTATCAGAGGAAGGTGCAAGAGTAATCACGACGCAAAGAGGGGCGGATGAACATTTTACCTCTATCTCTGCTGATCTGCGTGACCCATTGGCGCCACAAAAGGTGATTGACGAAATTAAAGCCACTTATGGCCAGCTAGACCTTCTTGTGAATAATGCCGGCATCATGGCTGAGAAGAGCCTGGATGAGATGTCATTTGAGGCGTGGCAGGAGACGCTACAGGTTAATCTATCAGCGCCGTTTTTATTCATTAAATATGCGCTGCCTCTCTTGCGGTTGGCCAAAGGCGCGATTGTGAATATTGGCTCTATTGAAGGGCTAGGGGCTAATCCCTTGCATGCGGCCTACGCAGCCTCTAAGGCAGGGCTGCATGGTCTAACCAAAGCGGTAGCTGTTGATGAGGGCCCTCATCATGTCCGCTGTAATGCGATAGCGCCCGGCTGGATTGATACAGATTTAAATTTGGCCTTTGTGAAGGGGCAGGATAACCCTGAAGAGTTCAAAAAAGGGCTTAGTCATATTCATCCCGTCAGGCGTACTGGTACAACAGACGATGTCGCTGCCTTAGCGGCTTTTCTTGGATCGCAGGAAGCTGGTTTCATCACTGGCGAGATTTATCGGATTGATGGCGGGCGCATGACGAAATTAAGCCTGCCGCAATAAAAGTTAGTCTGCCGGATTAAGTAGGGCCAATAATGCCGCTTGGTTCGCCGTCACATCAGCGATGGAGACTTTATCAAGTTGTGCGATGAAGGCATCTCTCGCGCTAATGAGTGCCTGATTTAACGCGCAGGCGGGCAAGAGTGGACAGCTATTGGTTGCCTCATCAAAGCATTCAATGAGATCTAAGGTATCTTCTGTCTGGCGAATAACGGCCCCAATGGAAATGTCAGTGGCGGGCTGCGCTAGGCGAAAGCCGCCATTTCTACCACGGCTATTTTCCAAAAAGCCCCATTGTCCCAATTGATGGATACATTTCACAACATGTGCCTTTGAAATCTGAAAGGCATCTGCCACCTCTTGCGCTTGGCACAGCCGTTGTGGGTGCAAAGCAGCAAACATCAATGTACGCACAGCATAGGTAGAATAAGATGTGAGTTTCACAAAAATAGCCTTTTGATAGGGGCGTGTTAGACTGGTCTGAGAATAAGCTGTTTCATATGATGATGCAAATAGAGGGTTGTGGTCTTATCGCCATCTTGGCCCAGAAAACCAGGCAACAAGCGAGTGCCTCACACCTTTGGTGACCGGTGTCACACGGTGGCGCAAATAAGAGGGAAATACCAAAACACTCCCTAACGCTGCAAAATTTGCGGTTGTTTTCACCTCATCAAATTCAAACTGGCCCCCTTCATAAGTCGATGGGTCACTTAACGGAATTGTGACTGATAATTTCCTATCTAGCGGGCCCTGTTCATTCCAATAAATATCATGGTGCCAATCATAATGTCCCTGTTCTGAGGCAAAATAGCTTGTAAATTGCACATCGGATTGTGATGTCACATCAACGTGGAAGCTGGCATCATTGGCACGGCTGACAAATGACCATAATAGAGATTTGACATCATCATCAGTGACCCAGCCAATGGTACTGCGGCGCAGCTCTGAGGCATCTGGTGCTGTTGAAAAAACCGTTCCCTCCTGCGAGGTTGCGGCGGCGCCCACATCTCGTAGATGCGCAATCTCATCTGTGGATAAGGCATTAGTAAAATGGTGGAACATCTCTCTCATATGACGCGCCTATTTGTTGTTTGTCAGCCGGTATAGGCCGCCAGCCGGTGACTGTCCTTCATGAGCATCGTTAATCAGGTAGATAACCCCCTCATCACTAACCGCCACATCTCTGATGCGCCCCAAGCTTCGATCTAAAATCACAGACTCTGAGATTGGGTGTTCGGTCTCTGAGAGCTCAAGCGCATAAAGTCGTTGAAACTTTAACGACCCGACCAACAAAGTGCCTTGTAGCTCGGGAAAGAGAGGTGCGTCATCTGGGTAAAAGGCCATGCCAGACGGGGCAATTGACGGATCCCAAACCCATAAAGGGTCAATCATATCAGGTCGGCTCTTATCCTTGCTAACAGGTGTATTTGTGCCATATTCTTTGCCATGGCTAACAAGCGGCCAGCCATAATTTTCACTAGCCTTAATGATGTTAATCTCATCCCCGCCTTTGGGACCATGCTCATGGGCATACAACTCACCGGTATGAGGATGTAAGGCTAGCCCTTGCGGATTGCGGTGACCGATTGAAAAAATCTCTGGCGCCCAGCCTTCTCTTAGCGGGGTGTTTGCCGCGGTGCGGCCATCGAGCTGAAGACGAATGATGCTTCCGGAATGAAGACGCGGGTTCTGCGCTGATTGTCGCTCACCACGATCGCCAAGACTTGCAAATAGATGGCCATCTTGAAGCGCAAGGCGGCAGCCAAAATGGTGGGCAGATGGGCTCTGATGATTGGAGGTAAAGAGGGTCATGCGCCCTTGTAATGCTGTGCCAACTAGCCGCGCTTTATCAATGGCTGTGACAGCTTTATCTCCAACGACCCTCGCATAGCAGAGATAGAGCCAGTCATTATCAACAAGCACGTCAAGCAAGCCGCCTTGCCCAAAGTGAGCCACTTTCGGCACGCCGCTGATAGACGTGGTTTCCCCTGTGTCCAATGCTATCTTCACCATCTTCCCCGGACGAGTTGTGATAATCATCTCATCCTCTGATAGGAAGTCCATTCCCCAAGGGTGGGACAAGCTCTGGCCTATGGCTTCTATTTTCGTATCCGCCAAAGCATAAGAGCTAAGAAAGAATAACCATCCTCCGATGAGGAGGCTCATCACAGATGTAAGGCGGCAACGCATAGCGAGTTCCTGCTGCTGAATTATGAGTGAGCCGATAGCCTATCAGACTCTGCCATGGTGAACAATCTAGACGCAGCTTCTTGTGCTATTTTGCAGGGCAAAGCTGCGTCCTGTCTTATGATAATTCCTCTATCTTGCCGCTTTTTTACCCGGCACCTCAATAATCAGAATCTCACAATCACTGTCAGCTTTGATTTTGATGCTGTTCTCGCGCGAGATAGCATAGCCATCACCTTTCTTACCTTTTTGGCCATCAACCGAGGCGGTGCCCTCTGAAATTAAAAGATAGGCTTTGCCGGCAATGTGATGATGAATGAGGGTGTCTTTGCTCAAGAAGCCGGCATATATCCGCGCATCTTGTTGGATTTGCAGCGGCGCTTTGCCATCGCCTGATACAAGTAAAGACAGGTTTGATGCCACAGGTTTTTTAGGGAATTCTGCGGTATCCCAACGAGGCGGTATCCCCTTTTTGTTTGGCTCAATCCAAATCTGAAAGATATTGGTCTCTTCATCCTCTAGGTTATATTCAGAATGAAAAATCCCTGTGCCCGCCGACATCACCTGAACGTTCCCTGCGGTCGTGCGCCCTTTATTGCCCTGATTATCTTTATGGGTAATGGCACCCGCTCTGACATCGATAATGATTTCCAAATCACTGTGTGGATGAGTGGCAAAGCCTGTATGAGGGGCAATGCGGTCATCATTGATGACCATCAATTCACCATGACTTAATTTTTTAGGGTCAAAATAACGGGCAAAGCTAAAATGATGTTTGGCATTGAGCCAGCCATGATTGGCGCCGCCCAAACTTTCATAAGGATGATGTGTGATCATGATATCGCTCCTATTGCTTGCTGGTTGATACGTTATGCGGCAGGGGCAAGATGATGTGATAAAGCCGATATAACCTTATCAATTTCCGCTTGTGCCTCAGTGAGGCCAGCCTCTCTCGCCTCTGGTCCCATATCCATGCCGTTGGCGGCAATGAAAGACACAGAGTGAAGGCCCATAAAGCCAAAGATGTGGCGGAGATAGCTTGTCTGAAAATCTGCTGGATGAAGGCTGTCTTCCTCGCTTGAACGGTAATTGCCTCCTCTGGTTGACAGGATAACCACCGGCTTGTCTTGCAATAATCCTTTTGGTCCCACTGCACTATAGCCAAAGCTTTTGCCAGGGCGCACGACATAGTCCAACCATTGACGCATAAGTGCTGTCATTGTGAAGTTATGAAAGGGGGCGGCAATGACAATCATATCTGCCTTATCCAATTCGCTTATCAATTCATCAGATAGGGCAATGGCCGCTTCTTGCTGTGCATTCATCGCACCATCTTGCGTGCGCAATGCTGCAATATCACCTTCATCAAGCGATGTGAGCGCCGTTTCGCGCAAGCGACGTCTGGTTACTGAGGCAGTCTTATCTAATTGCTGAAACCCAGTGACAAATAAGCTTGCAAGTTCAGATGACAGCGCTGTGTCTTTGGGCGAGGTCTCGAGAACATAAATGTGGGTCATATCATTATCCTGTTTCATTAAATTTCTGTGATACGTGAGATTTAAAGAAAAAATATGTTATATAAAGGGCTATGTATTTTGTTCACTTAAAACCAAAAGTTTATAATTATGTTTTTGCAATCATCCTATGAGGCGCTACGCGCTGTTGTTCAGACCCGCAGTTTTACCAAGGCAGGAGAAGTGCTTGGGATTTCTAGCGCGGCCGTTGGAAAACATATTAAAGTATTAGAAGCCCGTTTAAATTTACGGTTATTTCATCGCACCACGCGCACAGTAACGCAAACAGAAGCCGCGTTGAAATTGGCGGATGCCTTGCATCACAGCCAAGATTACCTGACCCAAACACTTGACCAGTTGGCTGATGCGCAAACAGCACCTACGGGTAAATTACGTGTGAATGTGCCCATGTCCTATGGCGAGCAGTTTCTGGCACCTGCCATTGCGCGTTATGCTGCCCTATATCCCGATGTCATCGTAGATGTTGATTTTGATGATAAGCGGGTTCATTTGATTGAAGAAGGCTATGATGTCATTGTGCGCATTGGCGCGCTAGAAGATTCTGGGCTTATTGCCAAACGAATTTCTGATTTCCCAATCCTTTTATGTGCAAGTCCAGACTTTATTGCCTGCCACGGGATGCCAGAAATGCCAGCGGATATGGCCCATTTTCCAATGATCTGCTATTCCAATGCGCCAACACCGTCGCTTTGGCATTATCGCACGCCCGAAGGGCAAGCCCAGAGCCTATCTCTCTCACCTGCTCTCTATGCCAATAGCGCAACTATGATGAAAGAAGCCTGCCTTGCTGGGGTAGGGGTCGCGCTTTTACCTTATTTTAGCTGCCAGACTGAAATAGCAGATGGACGTCTTGTCTCTCTTTTGCCTGACTATCACGTGACACCAGAACGGGCCGTTTATGTCATCTATCCAGAACGGCATTTTTTACCGCAAAAAGTAAGACTGTTCATTGACGTGTTAAGTGAGGATGCTTATCACAAAAATGAGCTTTAGGGAGTGCCAAACATGTCTCACGAAATAACTGATTTTGGCAGAGCGTTCGCGTCTTTGAAAGATGATATGCTGTTTGGTGTTGCAACCTCTTCTTATCAAATTGAGGGGAGTGCCTTTGGCAATTGCGGTTCCTCTCATTGGGATGATTTTGCGAAAATTGAGGGGGCTATTACCGGCGGACATGATGGCGCGGTAGCTTGTGATCATTACCATCTCTATGAGAGTGACCTTGATCTGATTGCTGATGCGGGGTTTGATGCGTATCGGTTTTCCTTCTCATGGCCACGCCTTTTGCCAGAGGCACATAATCAGATAAATCCCGATGGTTTATCCTTTTATGACCGACTGATTGACGGTATGTTGGCACGAGGGCTATCCCCATTCGCAACCTTATATCACTGGGATTTGCCATCACGCTTAGCTGATAAGCAAGGCTGGCGTCATCGTGACACGGCACATTATTTTGCTGATTATACAGATATTATCATGCGTCACTTTGGTGACAGGCTTACGACCATTGCCCCGATTAATGAGCCTTGGTGTGTGTCTTGGCTAAGCCATTATTGGGGGCATCATGCCCCTGGATTGCGTGACCTTGATGCGACCGCCAAAGCGATGCATTACGTTCAGCTAGCTCATGGCTTATCTATCCAAGTGATGCGGGAATCCGGTCATCACAATTTGGGCTGTGTGTTAAACAAGGAATATGCTGTGCCAGTTGATGACAGCGCTGAGGCAATGGCCGCTGCCGACCTGTTTGATGCCACCTATAGCCGGTGGTTTGAAGAGTCTATTTTTAAAGGTCAATATCCGGCATCTGTACTGTCAGTCTTTGAGCCCTACATGCCACGTGGGTTTGAAGAGGATTTAAAATTGATTCAACAGCCGCTGGATTGGGCGGGTGTCAATTATTACACAAGGTCAGTTGTCTCGCCGGATCCCACAGAGCCGCATTTTGGTTTTGCTTGCGGGCGTGGTGATTTACCAAAAACAGATATGGGTTGGGAAATTGAACCAGAAGGTTTGCGCTTTTTCCTTGAAAGACTTCATAAAGATTATTGCCCAGATTTGCCGATTTATATCACTGAAAATGGCATGGCACATGCCGAAGAGTGGCAGGGGGACACATGCCGCGATGACGCGCGTATCTCTTATTTTGCCTCCCATTTAGCGGCTGTTAGTCAGGCACGTGACGCTGGTGTCAATATTAAAGGGTATTTTGCCTGGTCACTGCTTGATAATTTTGAATGGGCCTTTGGCTATGACAAACGGTTTGGCCTTGTTTATGTCGATTATGAAACCCAGAAACGAACTCCCAAAGCCAGTTATCATGCTTGGCGGGATGCTCTATTAACGCATCATAGCCAGTAAAGTCAGCGAGAAGAGAAGTCCAAACGTTCATCTGCCTGCTATAAAGGGCATATCAATTAGGAGAGATTAAAATGGCATATGCATATTGTGCAGATACACCAGGCGGTGTTGAGGTTTTGCAATGGCGGGATATTGAAACACCTGCTCCTCAAGCAGGCGAAGTTGTTGTAGAACAAACAGCTGTTGGCTTGAACTTTATTGATGTTTACATGACATCTGGCCTGTACCCATTTCCTGAATCAGGTCCGCAAATCCCAGGCGGCGAAGCCGCTGGTCGTATCATGGCGGTTGGTGAAGGTGTCACAGGCCTCGCTATCGGGGATAGAGTGGCTTACACCACGCCAAATGGTGCCTATCGGGAAGAGCGTGTGATGCCAGCTGATCGTCTCGTCAAACTGCCTGACAGTGTTAGTGATGAGGTCGCAGCTGCGATGATGCTGAAAGGTATGACAGTTGAATATCTAGTTAACCGGTCATTTGCCGTCAAACCTGGCGATAAAGTTTTATTCCATGCGGCCGCTGGTGGCGTTGGCTTGATTGCTGGTCAATGGCTGAACCATATCGGCGCTGAAGTGATTGGTACCGTCGGCAGCGCTGAAAAAGCTGAGCTTGCCAAACAAGCCGGATATCATCACGTCATCAATTATAATGAGGTTGATTTTGCCGAAGCTGTCGCAGAGATCACTTCAGGGGAAGGGGTCGATGTTGTGTATGACTCAGTGGGGCAATCCACCTATCATGGTTCACTCGCAGCCTTGAAGACTTTTGGCTATTTCATATCCTTTGGGCAATCCAGCGGCGTAATTGAAAACTTTAACACAGGTGATTTGGCTAAAAATGGATCACTTTATGCGCAGCGTCCGATTTTGTTCAGCTATATTGCGAGTCGCGCCCAGCTAGAAGAAGTCTCATCCAATATGCTGGCTATGATTGCTGAGGGTCATATTTCTGTGAATATCAATCAGAGATTTGATCTAAAAGACGTGCCAACCGCATTTGAAGCTTTGACAACGCGCCAAACATCTGGTGCCACAATTTTCACAACAGGTCGCTAAGAGACCAATACCACCACGTGAAATGACTTTGATTAGGGGGCAAGTTCGAGTAACGTGTCGCGAGCCTCGTATTTTAGGGAGAAAATAATGAGACACATCCTTGCTGCAGCTGCAGCTATCGTCACGGCTGGCTTTATGACAGCGAGTGTTCAGGCCGCTGAGGTAACGCTTCGTTTCCATCAGTTTTTGCCACTTCATTCAGCCATTCCAGGCCAAGGGATTCAGCCTTGGATTGATAGAATTGAAGCGGAATCTGATGGGCGTATTGAAATTCAGCATTACCCGTCAATGCAGCTAGGGGGCTCACCGCCATCACTTTATGGCCAAGCACGTGATGGTGTGGTTGATATTATTTGGACAGTGCTCGGTTATACACCTGGCTTATTCCCGACCGTTGAAGCGTTTGAATTGCCTTTCATGACAGGTAATGCAGAGGCTGGCTCTGTCGCCCTGCAGAAATATATGGAAGCCTATGGTATGGATGATTTCAAAGATGTTCATCCTCTTGGATTCCACATCCATGGTCCTGGCATTATTCATACCAAGGGCGGCGCTATCACATCACTTGACGATATGAAGGGTAAAAAGCTTCGTGGTCCAACACGTGTGATTACAGGTATGTTAAAAGAGCTTGGGGCAACACCTGTCGGTATGCCTGTGCCGGCCGTGCCAGAATCACTGTCAAAAGGCGTGATTGACGGGGCGGGTATTCCTTATGAAGGATCAGTTCCTTTAAAGGTGGCTGAGCTTGTAGAGGGGCATACTGGATTTGAAGGTGATACAGGTCTTTATACAGCGACCTTTGGTGTTATCATGAACAAAGCCAAATATAACAGTATTCCGGCGGACCTTCGTGCGATCATTGATGCAAATTCTGGTGTCGCCTTGGCGCGTGCCTTTGGTAAGGTAATGGATGAGGCTGATAAAGACGGCCTAAAAATTGCACAGGATTCAGGCAATGAAGTGGTCTTCTTAGATGCCGCTGAAAAAGCAGTGTGGCAAGCCGCATCACAGCCTGTGATTGATGGCTGGATTGCAGAAATGGACGGTAAAGGCTTAGATGGCGCTGGTCTTGTGGCGGCAGCGCGCGCAGCTATTGCCGCAGAAAAATAAGCCGGCTCTGTCAGTGATTGACAATTCACAATCTGCCCCTGACCATGTGAGGGGCAGATTTTTATTTAACTAATCTTTGGATGCGCTTGTGACAGCTTTGATAATAAGATTAGGGGCTCGCCTTGACGCATGTGCGGTGATAACCGCTAAAATCGGCGGCATCGTGCTATTAGCTCTTGCGGCAATGACGGTTCTGTCAGTGATAGGGCGCGGCATCAATGCCTATGGATTTGGCCCAATTCAAGGTGATTTTGAACTTGTAGAGCATGGCATGGCCTTTGTCGTTTTTTGCTCGCTTCCTTATTGTCAGCTTCGCTTTGGACATGTGAGTGTTGATGTGATTGCGCGCCGCTTTCCCTATCCTCTGGCATGGGGGCTTGCCGTGATTAGCCAGGCGGGTATGGCAATAATGGCGCTTCTGATTACCCGCCAGCTCTATTTCGGACTCGTTGATAAATGGCAGTGGGGTGAAACAACCTTTATCATTCAGTTCCCTGTCTGGTGGGGCTATGCGGCCTCTCTTGTGCCAGCCTCACTTTGGGCAATTGCTGCTATTGCGGCGTGCGTGAAGATGGCGGCTTCCTATCAACCAGATAAGGCCTTGCCATGACTGCTTTTGAATTAGGTCTGATATCTCTGCCAGTGATGTTGCTATTCATTTTGGGGCGTGTGCCTATCATGCTCGCAATGTTTGCCGTTGGCGTCATCGGGCAATTCCTTATCCTTGGCAGCTGGACGCCGTTCTTAGCTCAGTTAAAACATGTCAGCTATTCGACATTTTCAAGCTATTCATTGTCCGTGATCCCGATGTTCCTCTTAATGGGGCAATTTGCAAGCCGTGGCGGCCTCTCGCAAGCGCTCTTCTCATCTGCCAAAGCTTTTGTGGGGCATCGCAAGGGCGGCGTGGCACAGGCTGCGATTGCTGCTTGTGGCGGGTTTGGCGCTATTTGCGGGTCATCTCTTGCTACCGCAGCAACAATGGGGCAAGTGGCGTTGCCAGAGCTTCGCAAGCAAGGATATTCTGATAGATTATCGACCGCAGTCTTGGCGGCTGGCGGCACGCTAGGTGTCTTAATCCCGCCATCTGTGGTGCTTGTGATTTATGCTATTTTAACGGAACAGAATATCGCAAAATTATTCATTGCAGCCTTCATTCCCGGGTTCTTAGCCATTGCGGGCTATATGCTAACTGTGCATCTATTGATGACTAAGGGGAAGGAGACAGAAATCGCCATCCCACCTGCGAGCTGGCGCGATAGATGGCAAGCGTTGTTATCCATCTGGCCAGTGATTGGTATCTTCTTGCTTGTGATAGGCGGCATTTATCGAGGATGGTTTACGCCAACTGAAGGGGCTGCCGTTGGTGCGATTGCCACGGGTCTTTATGCCTATGCTAATGGGGGGCTAAACTGGCAGAGCTTCCAAGAAGCTGTGTTAGAAACTGCCTCATCAACAGCTATGATTTTTGCGATTTTGCTAGGCGCCGCTATTTTTAACAGCTTCCTTGCCCTATCAAGAGTGCCGTTTGAAGCCGCTGCCTATGTCGGTGATTTAACCATCAATCCCTATATCATATTAGCGGCTATCTTGGTGCTTTATCTTATCTTGGGGTGCTTTATGGATAGCTTATCAATGATTATCCTGACCATTCCCGTATTTTTTCCTGTGTTTCAAACCTTGGATTTTGGTCTTGCTCCAGAAGCGGCTGCCTTATGGTTTGGCGTACTTGTTCTTATTGTCGTAGAAGTGGGGCTTATTACCCCGCCCGTTGGCCTCAATTTATTCGTTATTAATAAATTAGCAAAAGATGTTCCTTTGAGTGAGAGTTTCAAAGGTGTGTTGCCGTTCGTGGCGAGTGACTTAGTGCGGGTTGTATTATTAGCTAGCTTCCCGTCACTGACATTATTTGCCGTTGATATGCTCTTTTAACGGTCTTCTGCCTCATGCGCTTTGACGCGCGCGGCAATACAATGACGCAAGCTTGCCTCATAGCTTTTCACATTTCGATAGTCCCGCATGTCATCGCTGAAACCATCAATCTGTTCTTGCAGCGCCTGCAGGGCCTCTATTTCATCTCGCCAAAAAGAAAGCGGGGCAAGGCTTGTCCTGATAGTGAAAACAATCCAGCCGCTTTCAGGTAATTTGCGTAACGTTTGGCGCTCTACACGCACAAAAAGCCGTGTTTCAACCTCATCTCTATTAAGTGTGATATCTTCACTGCGATGAGGCGCAAAAAGTAAATCATCAATTTGCAGGGTCCAATTATAGCGCTTGCTGATGAGATGCGGCACCATATTGGTAAAGAAGCGATCAATATAAGGGCTTAGTTCTTCATCTAAATGAGGAACGGGGTCATGTATCGCCGATAGCGGTTTGTCCATTTTTTCAGCGAGTGACCAATGGGCGGGAAAGGCAAGTAATCCGGCTTTTAAGGTCCATCTATAACGGTGTTTGTCGCGGATAGGGGCAAGTAACAGTATATCTTCTGGTACCGCGCGACCTATCCGCTCAAGCGGATGCAGGGACGGTTGTTGGCTTACCTGCCGGTCATGATAGTGATTAAGGTTGCGGCTTGCGATTTCAAATAATTCGTTAGACGCTTCAAGAGCCTCTGGCCGTGCAATAAAGATTTCATCATGGCGGGATTGGCACAGATTACTTTTTAAGGTCATTTGGCGCAGCGTATCGCCCGGCTTGTTAAAGGCATCATCAGCAAATAACCAATCACTCTCAAAACAAGAGCGCAGGCCCATCTGCATGGGCCGTCCTGGCGTGACCCAGGGCGTTATCAATGATCCATCTTCATCTTTTCTCACGCGTATCCCTCTTGCAAAAGGAAGAAGCTATTATTGCATTGTATAAGCGTCTCTATATTGTGAGGCGGTTAAGATATGGGAACAAGATGAATTTGAACCAAATGGTGATTTTTTGGGCGATGGGAGATGGTGCGTGACTATCGCTATTTTGTAAGGGGCTAAACAGCTGATATTTTGACATGCCATGGCAAGAGCGGATTGTTCATTCACCCTTGCTAACTGATAGCATCAGGATAGAGCGTGCTTAATCTATGGATGACGTCTTCTGCGAATTTAGCAGAGGCAACAGGAAGTACACGGCCTTTCGCTTGAACAATATGAAGCCGCCCCATGATTCTGTCACTATGGGTTAATGGTCTTACAACCATACGACCGCTATCCTGCAGGCGGCTATCATCCCCAATGGGAACGAGGAAGGAAATCACATCTTCAAATAATTGATAATGGGCAATAAATTCGAAGGATTCAGACGAGATGATTGGCCGCAGACGGATACCCTTCTTCGCTTGCGTTGCCTGTAATAAATCAAAAAGCCCTGACCCTTCCGCTGGCATGATGGCTGGATAATCTTGGCAGTCCAAGAGAGACAGCTGAGCCTGGCTTGCCAGTGGGTGGTGAGGGGCAAGGCCTATCTGCACCTCCAACTCCACCGATGCTAAGCTATGAAAATCTTGCGGCGGGATAGGGCCAAAAATAAAGGCGATGTCTGCTTCAAAATCTTGGAGTGCTTGCAAAGCTTGTTCAGGGCGGCGGCGCAAAACGTCAAAAGAGATGTCTGGGAATGATGTCCTGTAATGCGCAATTTGTTGCGGCAGGAAACCAGCAATAATTTCCGAATTGGAAGCTATGGGTATGTGGCCGCGCCGCATGCCTGATAGATCGGCGATTTGCGATGTCACTTTTGATAAATCAGCCATATTGCGTCTAATATGTTGGATGAGTAATTCGCCAGCCACATTAAGGCGTACCCCATGCGGCAAACGCTCAAAAATCGGGCATCCCAATTCTTCTTCGAGCGTTAAAATACGTCGATTTAATGCTGTAGAGTTAATGTGTAACCTATCTTCAGGACGACGAATTTAACTAGTTTTCGCAACAATATTGATATAATGTAGCTGGTCTAATAATCTCATAAGTTGAGCTTTTCTGCCAAAAACAAATGTGGTGTGCAAAAAATGCATCGCTATATGAATAAAATAACACAATTCCGCATATCAAGAAATAGCTAATCTCCCCTCATGAAATTCACGTGGGGTTTCATTCTGCGCAAGGCAAAGCGCGACAACCATATGAGAGGAAACAATGAAATATCTAATATGTATCATTCAACCGGGGAAGCTAGACGCTGTAAGGGCGGCGCTAGATGAGCTCGGGATTACGGGGATGACGGTTAGCGAGGTGCAAGGATATGGGCGTCAGCATGGGAAGACTGAAATTTATCGCGGCGCCGAATATGAGGTGCATTTCTTGCCGAAAGTCAAAGTAGAAATCGCAATCGATGCAGCGCAGGAAGCAGCGGTTATTGAGGCTGTTAAAGCGGCTGCTCTAACAGGTCGCATCGGCGATGGTAAGATATTCAGTCTCGATTTGGCCGCCGCGTTGAGAATACGCACTGGCGAAGATGGCGTAGCAGCGCTGTAGCTCGTGCAAAGGAGAATATAATGCAAATTTCATTTCTAAAATATATATCGGGTGCTGCCATTCTCAGTGCCGTTGCCACACCAGCCATGGCGGCAGAGGTGGGCACACATGGCATTTTTATCCTGAATTCACTATTATTTTTGATTGGTGGGTTTTTGGTGATGTTCATGGCGGCTGGCTTTTGTATGTTGGAGGCTGGTTTGGTGCGGGCCAAAAACACAACAACACAGCTGACGAAAAACGTAGCGCTATTCTCGCTTGCGGCCATTGGTTACTATCTCATTGGCTATAACTTGATGTATCCGCTAGGTGACTGGGCTGTTGAGGGCGTGTTCTCAGGGCTTTTCCCAGCTATCGCTGTGATGGAGCCTGTGGGTGTTGCCGCAGATGCAGCAGATGATTTATCTTATGCCTCAACGGCTTCAGATTACTTCTTCCAATTGATGTTCTGTGCGGCGACTGCCTCTATTGTCTCTGGTGCGGTTGCAGAGCGGATAAAATTATGGCCGTTTCTGGCGTTCACTTTTGTGCTGACAGCTGTGATTTATCCGTTGCAAGCCAGCTGGAAATGGGGCGGTGGCTTCCTAGATGAAGCAGGTTTCTTGGATTTTGCAGGTTCATCTGTCGTGCACTCGGTTGGTGGCTGGGCAGCATTGGCTGGCATCATCATCTTGGGCCCTCGTCTTGGTAAATATAAGGATGGTCGGACTGTGCCGATGCCAGGTGCGAATCTACCTCTTGCCACTTTGGGGACATTCATCCTATGGCTTGGTTGGTTTGGCTTCAACGGTGGGTCACAATTAGCAATGGGTACAATTGGTGATGTGGCTGATGTGTCTCGCATCTTTGCTAATACAAATGCCGCTGCTGCTGCTGGCTCACTTGTTGCACTTGTCCTAACACAGCTTCTCTATAAGAAGGTTGATTTAACAATGGTATTAAACGGTGCCTTGGCAGGTCTTGTGTCAATTACAGCGGAACCTTTGACACCATCTCTTGGAATGGCAAGCCTCATTGGTGGAGTTGGCGGTGTGATCGTGGTCTTTGTTGTACCGCTCTTGGACAAGATGAAGCTTGATGATGTTGTTGGTGCTATTCCTGTTCACTTGGTAGCTGGTATCTGGGGCACAATCGCGGTTGTGTTAACAAATCCAGATGCGTCCCTCAGCACGCAGCTTTATGGCATTGCTGTTATCGGTGCCTTCACCTTTATCATCTCTGGCCTCTTCTGGTATGTGCTGGCAATGACAATAGGCATCCGTGTCAGTGAAGATGATGAAGTCGCAGGGCTCGATAATTCAGAATTGGGCATGGATTCCTACCCTGAATTTACGCGTCAGGCATAGGCCCTATGTCAGCTTCATCCTCCACGCACCCTTTTGAAGCTGAGCGAAGCCTCCTACCTCTCTTGGTAGGAGGCTTTTTCTATTCAGGCGGCAAAACGTCCATAATGACGTCTGAAATGCTGCCTCATCGCTTCAATGCCCGCAGCAAAGCCTGTTTCTCTGCCGAAGCCGATGCGGAAATGGTCTGGGGTGGCAGGTGCAATATCAGAGGCATAAAGAGACGCTGGCAAAAGCAACACGCCGGCTTCCTCAATCAGCTTTTGGCAAAAGACCTCGCCTCCCTCTGAGCCTGCAAAACGAGGATAGGCGACACATCCCCCCTTAGGGCGTTGCCATTCAATCAGGCCTGGAAATTCAGCAAATAGACTTTCCAAGGTGGTGATATTACGGCGTAAGATTGCGCGATTGCGCGATAGAATTTGATCTCTGGCACGCAAAGCGATGAGGGATAGCAGCTCGCTCGGTCCCGCATTACAGATGGATAAATAATGCTTATATTTTTCAGCTTTCTGTAAGAGAGGAATATCTTGGCTTGCTGTCCATCCAATGCGCAAGCCTGGTAAGCCATATGATTTTGACATCACATTGAGCGAGACGGCTTTTTCATAAATATCTGCCAGTTGCGGGATGCGGTCAGTTTCATCTAGCTCAATCCCACGATAAACTTCATCGCTAAAAAGTGTCAGCCCATGATGACGACAGAGGGTGACCAGCTCATGGATCTCGTCTCGCGTTGGGATGTAGCCTGTCGGATTATGAGGGAAATTCACCGATATGGCTTTGGTGTTTGGACGGATGGCATCCTTAATCTGTTGGATATCTAAGTGCCAGCCAGCCTCATTACCAGCTGCCTGATAGGTCATAGGCACGGCACTTACCTCACAAATATCAAGCGGCACAGTCTCTGCGCTTTGATAATTTGGCACAGGTACAATCATATGGTCCTCTGCTGTAAGCAGGCATTTCATCATCACATAGATGCCTTCGCCTGCGCCAGCAAAGCACAAAATATGTTTCGCCTCTAATGCCTCATAGGTCTGGGCAATCTGTTCTCGGAGGGTCGGGGCGCCCCATGTTTCAGTGTAGCCGAGCCATAACGTCTCAAAAGCAGCCCGATCTTCATCTGAGGCCAATGACAAAAGCTCTGATAGGCCCATGCTTTCCGCGTCAGAGGCTGTCATATGATGTTTTGCTGTAAATTCCCATTTTGAGAAAAACACTTCTAACGCAAAGGGTCTCATCATCTATCTTGTACCTTTTTTGCAATTTGTGTCATCCTAGCCCCGTAGATAGTGATTGAAGCGTTATAGGGTGATATGACACGTTGAATGCCCCTATGGTAGCGCAGAATATAAGTGCAGCAAAAGAAGAAATAAAATGTCTGGTGAAACTGATCTCGCCGCTTTATTGGCGAGCCTAACCGTAACATGTGATGATGAAATATATGTGTTTGTCACCCTTCCAGATGGCCGACATTATGAAAAGAGTGACATCAAAATGCGGTTTGAAGAAGCGGAAGGCACAACCCTTATCATGACGCGTGACGCAGCAGAGGCGGCAGGCCTAGCTTATACATTCCCCTCCTATTGCCTGACATTGGCCGTGCATTCATCGCTAGAGGCGATTGGATTTTTGGCGGTGATAACGCGGGAGCTTGCAGCAGCGCAGATTTCTGTTAATCCTGTCGCAGGTTATTATCACGACCATCTCTTTGTGCCGTTGACAAACCGCAAAGCTGCTGAAGATGTCTTGTTGCATTTGCAGAAAGAAGCGGCGGCAAATACCTAGCTATCAGCCTGGGCAAGAATAAAACTGCGCACGGCCTCCGCTTGATGAGATAGGGGACGTTTCTTTGACCAGACGAGATAGACAGCGCGCCCCGTATGCCATGCCCAATCTTGGCGGGCGGCCAACACACCTTGTGATACCAAATCCTTCACCACATGATGCCACCCAAAGGCAAAACCTTCGCCGGAAATGGCGGCTTGCAAAACGAGAGTATAATCATTTAACCGCAATCCCCCCTCAAATTGGCGACCGACAATATCGTGATGCGCAAACCACTGTGACCAGGTTGGACGCTCGCGAATAGGTTCTTCCAAATGAATAAGGCGTTGATGCATCAAGCTTGGTAGGGAGCGCAAATGACGGGCTGATGCCATGACAATGGGGCTAGCAACGGGGTAGATAACCTCATCAGCCAGTTTTGCTGCCTCACAATCATCCCAATTTCCATAGCCAATTCTTATGCCAAGGCTAATATTTTCTGCATCTAAATCTGGTTCGCGGTCGCTATTTTGGAGGCGCAAATCAATGGCACGATGTACGTCTCTCAGTGCCGTTAATTTTGGCATCATCCAGTAAAAAGAAAAGGCAGAGGAGGAGTTCAGCGTGACATGATTTGCTTGTCCCATCTCCTGTACGGCACGCAAGCTTGCCTCTAACTCTGTCAAAGAGCGAGATATGCCAGCAAATAAGCGCTCTCCAATCGTGGTTAGCATGACCTTTTTATGGGCGCGATAGAAAAGCTGAACTTGCAAGAGTTGCTCTAGCTGTTTGATGGCTGCGCTAACAGAGGGTTGTTGAAGATTGAGTTCCTCTGCGGCTCTTGTGAAAGAGCCTAGCCGTGCGGCGGCTTCAAAAATAATCAAAGCACGAGGTGATTGTAATTTTGACCAAATATTTTGCATAATAAATTTCTATCCAAAGATAGATTTTTTTCAAGTCAGATTTATGAATTTCTTTTGGTACCGTCAAAGCCACAATCAGAGAGAGGGGATAAGATGGCTCGTCGCAATAGAACTGAGCGCCGTGGGGTCGACACATCTGGTGCATTAGCATCGCCACATGTGAAACGCCGCCTACCATATTTCAATCCGCTTGATGAGGCAGAGCTTCAACAGATTGAAGATCATGTGGATTGGATGATTGAAAATGTGGGTGTTGCCTTCCGCGACGATCCTGTGGCTTTGGATATCTGGCGCAAAGCAGGGATTACACCAGCCGGTGAGCATGGTGACCTGATAAAGGCGGATGCCCAATGGATCCGTTCTCTTGTGGCAAAGGCACCACAATCTTTTACGCAAGTGGCACGCAATCCTGAGCGATCAGTGACGATTGGTGCCGGAAATCAGGTCTTTGCACCTATCTATGGGGCACCATTTGTGCGTGACCTAGAAGGAGGGCGTCGTTATGCGACCTTTGCCGATTTTGAAAAATTGGTGAAGCTGACCTATATGCATCCTCATCTTCATCATGGCGGTTTAGTGATTGCTGAGCCAACAGATATTCCTGTGTCAAAGCGTCATCTCGATATGGTGCTGGCTCATATGACGTTATCAGACAAGCCTCATCTTGGCGCGATTACGGAAAAGAGCCGTGCGCAAGATTCGGTCGATATGATCGAAGTGTTATTTGGCAAAGAGGTAATGGATGCCCATGCCGCAGAGGGGCGTGTTTGTATTATGGCCAATGTGAACACTAATTCACCTCTGCTGGTTGACCGTGTTGTGACAGAAGCTATTCAGGTCTATTCCGGTCGTGGTCAAGCGATGATTGTAACCCCATTCATTTTAACAGGGGCTATGGGACCAGTCAGCACGGCCGCCTCTGTGGCGCAAGCCATGACAGAGGTGATGATGACATGTGCGTTTTCACAACTGGTCAGAGAAGGGGCCCCGTTTGTGATGGGGAATTTCTTATCCTCTATGAGCTTGAAATCTGGTGCGCCTACCTTTGGGATGCCAGAACCTGTGATATCGAATTACGCCATTGGGCAATTAGCGCGACGTCTTGGTTTGCCACTACGCTGTGGCGGGTCACTGACAGCGAGTAAAATCGAAGATGCGCAAGCGGCATATGAATCAGCTGATTCGATGCATTCAACAATGCTGGCAGGTTCAAATTATACATTGCATGCCGCAGGCTGGCTCGAAGGCGGGCTAGCGACGGGGTTTGAGAAGCTCATCATGGATGCTGACAGGCTAGGAAGCTATCAAAAGGTATTAGACCACGCGCTGGTCATTGATGAGAATACATTGGCAAAAGATGCCTATGCTGAGGTTGCGCCAGGCGGGCATTTCCTCGGGTCAAGCCATACGATGCGTAATTACCAAACTGCCTTTTATGAGCCGGCGCTTAGCAATTCAGAAAATGTTGAAAGTTGGGAAGAGGCTGGGTCGCTTGATATGCGCCAGCGTGCCTTTGCAAAATGGAATGAAATGCTTGAGCAATATCAAGCCCCCGCTTTGGATGAGGGGACAAAAGAGGCGTTGCAAGACTATGTCGCACGCCGCAAATCAGATTTGCCAGATGCCTGGTATTAAGAGAGGGAGACTATCATGCCAGATTTTATCAAAGAGGGTGCAAGCGGCACGAAACAATTACCAACACACGCCAAAGTCGTCATTATTGGTGGCGGGGTTGTTGGATGTTCTATTCTATATCATCTCGCCAAATTTGGATGGAATGATGCTGTTCTCCTTGAGAGAGATGAGCTAACCTCCGGCTCTAGCTGGCATGCCGCTGGGCAAATTCATACTATTAGTTCTGATCCTAATATCAGCCGTCTGCAAAGCTACACCATCAATCTATATAAAGAGATCGAAGAATTGTCAGGTCAGTCAATCGGCCTGCATCTCACAGGTGGCTTTTATCTTGCCTCAACCAAGGAATGGTATGATTACCTGAAGCGTGAACGCTCAAAGGCGCGCTATATGGGGCTGGAGCAGGAATTTATCTCGCCGCAAGAAGTGGCTGAGCGCCATCCACTTATCGACCCTAAACATTATTATGCTGCTCTATGGGACGACCAAGATGGTGACCTTGATCCCTCTGGCACAACTTATGCCTTTGCGAAGGCAGCGCGTCATTATGGGGCGCAATATTTCACTTATACACCAGCAACAGCAACCACGCAGCGTCCGGATGGCACATGGGACGTGACAACACCAAAAGGTGTGATTAATGCGGAGCATGTGGTGAATTGTGGTGGTCTATGGGCGCGTGAAGTGGGCCATATGGGAGGGCTTCATATTCCTGTGCAGCCGATGGAGCATCATTATCTCATTACTGAGGCCATTGATGAGATTGCCCAATCAGATAGCCGCTTGCCTTGTGGTATTGACTATGAGGCCAATATCTATTTCCGTCAGGAGCGTGACGGTATGTTGCTTGGAACATATGAGCCAGTGGGTGTGCCATGGAAAGTGGAGGGGACGCCGTGGGATTTCGGGCATGAGCTACTCAATCCGAACCTCGAACATATTGCAGACCGTCTTGAACTTGGGTTTGAACGTATTCCGGCACTGGCGAATGCTGGTATTAAAAGCGCGATTAATGGGCCATTTACATTTGGGCCAGATGGTAACCCCATGATCGGGCCAGTCCCTGGCATGACCAATTATTGGTGTGCTGTGGGCGTGATGGCTGGTTTCTGTCAAGGTGGTGGTGTCGGCTTGACCATGGCGGAATGGATGATTGATGGTGAGCCATCAATTGATGTTTGGGCCATGGATGTCGCCCGTTTCGGGAATTGGGCGTCACCTGATTGGGGGACTGTCAAATCAACTGAAAATTACGAGCGTCGTTTCGTGATGACCTTCCCAAATGAAACGTTACCCAAAGGCCGTAAACAGCAAACAACAGCCCTATATGATAGGCTTGTCGCCAAAGGCGCGCGCATGGGGCAGTCTTTTGGGCTAGAGCATGTGTTGTGGTTTGCTGATAGCCCTGAAGATGCGTATGAGGAGCCAACTTTTGAGCGTAATCGCTCTCATGACTATGTCGCTGCGGAAGTTGAAGCTGTCAGAAATCATGTTGGTGGCATTGAAATTGCGAATTTTGCCAAACATGTCATTAAAGGGCCAGGCGCTCGTGAGTGGCTCAATCGGACAATGGCTGGATTTGTACCAAAACCCGGGCGTATCACGCTCACACCGATGCTAACGGAAAAAGGGCGCCTTTATGGCGACTTAACAGTGGCTTGCTTGGCCGAAGACCATTTCATGCTATTCGGCTCTGGTGCGATGCAAGATGCTCATAGCCGGTTCTTTGCGAAAACACTGCCTGATACGGTAATCCATGAAAACCAAACCGAACAATGGCATGGTGTGGCATTGTCAGGGCCAAATTCGCGTGAGCTATTGTCACGTATCACAAGAGAAGATGTCTCTGCCGAAGCCTTTGCCTTCCGTGATAGCAGACAGACCTTTGTTGGTGGTGTGCCGGTCATTTTAAACCGCATTAGTTTCTCGGGTGAATTGGGGTATGAGATTTATTGCCGTCCACAATATCTCATTCGTCTGGCAGAGGCGATTGAAGAGGCTGGCGCTGATTTGGGTTACCGCTGGTATGGTAATCGTGCGCTAATGTCTCTTCGCTTAGAAAAAGGCTGGGGCGCATGGGGCCTCGAATTCCGTCCTGATTTCAACGCTGTTGAATCGGGCATGGATAGCTTTATCAATTGGAACAAAGAGTTCGTTGGCAAAGCGGCTACGCAGGGCTTTAAGGAAGAGGGCGTTGCCCGTCAGCTAGTGAGCCTAGTGATTGACACAGACATTGATGTGACTTTGGATGAGGCTGTGCTTGCTGATGGTGAGGCTGTTGGCTACATCACCTCAGGCGGATATGCGCACCATGTTGGCAAATCGATGGCACTAGCCTATGTTGCCTCTGCTCATGCTGCCGCTGGAACATCTTTATCAGTGGAAATCTTGGGTGAGATGAAGGCAGCGGTCGTGCAAGAGGGACCGCTTTATGATGCTGCTGGTGCCAAAATGCGTGGCTAAGGGATAGAGATATGATGCAGGATGACAGCAATTCATCGCCCCATAAGGGAGCCTGCTGTGGTCCTGCCTCGCCCCCAAATGCGCAGCCTTTAGAGGAGGCGCAGGCGGCTACAACTATCCAGATAGTCGCAGGAGAGGCGTCTCATCAAGATATCATATGCCACATAGCAGGAGGGGCGTCTTATCTAGGGACGGATTCCGCCCTTATCCCTGTTGATGAAGAGGGGCCTCTTCGAGCATCTAAGATATCCTCTTTTTATATGGATGCGCATGCAGTGACCGTGCAGCGATTTGCCCAATTTGTATCCGAAACAGGTTACCAGACTGAAGCGGAGCGTCTTGGTACTTCTTTTGTGTTTGCAGGGTTTCTGCCTGAAGAGTTGCAACATGACACGGCTGGCCAAGCCGTTCACGCAGCGCCGTGGTGGCGGCTTATCAATGGCGCGTCTTGGCATAAGCCCGCTGGCCCAGAGGCGGGGCTTTATGCGGCGGCCGACCACCCTGTAACTCATATTTCTTGGCATGATGCCGCAGCCTTTGCCGCGTGGGCGGGGGGACGTTTGCCGACTGAGGCTGAATGGGAACATGCCGCCCGGGCCGGACAAGGGGATGTGCGGTTTCCCTGGGGCGATAAAGAGCCAGATGATGATAGCTATCAGCCTTGCAATATTTGGCAAGGCCGTTTTCCGAATGATAACACCGCCCGTGATGGCTTTGCAGGCACAGCACCAGTCTGGGCTTTTGAGCCAAATGCCTATGGGCTCTATCAAATGATGGGGAATGTCTGGGAATGGACGTCTAGTCCCTTTAAGGTCAGGTCACTGAAAAAAGCAGTGAAACAGGCGCATCACGGAAAGGCTGGATTTAAGATTGTCAAAGGGGGCTCTTTCCTATGCCATCAGAGCTATTGTTATCGGTACCGGATTGCGGCACGCACAGCTAATTCACCTGATAGCGCCACCGCCCATACTGGGTTTCGCCTCGCTTATGATGAGCTGCCTACTAGCTAGCGACAATGACGCATCAGCCAGTCCGTGAATTCATGCGGATGGATTTCAGCCTGCTTAATAAAGCCATCAAAATAGGTGATGAATGTATTGATGACTTCATTGCCTGTGAGCACGAGGAAATTATCGCCTAAATAAATAGCGACCCGCTGATGGCCAAAAATAGTGAGAGGCGCGGCATAGGTGGTCAGGCCATCAATCAAAAACAAACGCACTGTTGGGTAGAATTGATCAGCTAATTGGCCCAGATGTTCAAGCTGCTTGCGTCGCAAAGAGATAGGCAATTCCGACCAAATATCTTTGCCACTTGCAAAGGATAATAGCCTTTGCAAAGGCATCACAATTTCCATATCTGTCTCTGGTCTTTCAACAAAGCTCAGATTTTGCTCGGCTTGAACGGTACGATAATGAGTGAGTAATTTATCGCGCTTGGTCATATAATCAAACACATCTGGCAGACAGAAAATATCTGGTAACTGGAAGGGGATATAGCGGATTTTCTGTCCTAAAGATTCGCGTCGCCACGCTGATAAAATACTATCCTCATCGCGATGATCTGATTCCTGTAACTCAATGGCGCTCGTGACGGCTGTATCTTTTTGTCCTGTCTCAGACAATCCCATCAACCAATCAAGCGAGACATCATGGGTCCGTGCAATCGTCACCAATGTCTCAATCCGTGGCAGGCGTGTTGATTGCTTATCCAATAATTGCGACAGCGCGGAGCGATCTATCTGGGCAAGACGGGCAAATTCCCCCTTGCTGAGGCCAGATTGCTGTATCATCTGTGCAAGCCGCTCTTGGAAGAGCTGATGTATGTCACGTTTATCCATGATGCAAAACTATAAAATATCTTATGTTTATATAAAATATACCATATTTGTTTTGAATTATAAACAAATGATACGCATCTGTCCTCTGCTAATGGATAGCGTTCTATGGCAGTTTCTATGGCATGAAACAGGCTAGGTTTTATATCACATATTATTCATCTTTATGGCTCCTAGGCATGGTGTACATCCTCTGGGGGGGAAGTCTTTTCCTAGGATTGCCATTGCTATCAGGCGTTTGGGAATCTGTGGCCATCCACCTATTATGCGCCTTTTTGTTGGTGTTGCATTCATCTTTGCAACATGAGGCGGTGCATGGCCATATTTTGGCCTCTCGCAAGTGGAACGATCTGGTAGTGCGCCCTGCTTTGGGATTGTTGTATCCCTATGATCGCTATGTCACTACACATCAGCAACATCATTTAGCAGAGGAAAAGGGGCATCCTGAGCATGACCCAGAAAGCTTCTATTTCACAGAAGAAGACTGGCATAACCTACAGGGTGCGTCACGGTTCGTACAGGCGATCTATCATTACGGGGTTGGCCGGTTACTATTATCAGGATTGTGGGGCGGCTCTGTCTTCTTGCGCCGTGAATGGTGCCTATTGCGCGCTGGCGAAGGGCAGGTACGTTGGCAATGGTTTTTACATCTTGTGTTTGTTGTGCCTATCATCGGCATGGTGATCGCATCACCGTTCGTGACGCTCGCCAGCTACATTATGTATTCAGTTATTCCTTCATTAGCGTTGTTATCTGTGCGTTCTTATATTGAGCATCGCAGTTCACATTATTCATCCCATGATACTGTACTGATCGAAGCAGGATGGTTTTGGCGGCTCCTATTTTTGAATAATAATTATCATGTGATTCATCATGATTTGCCGCATTTGCGCTGGTATCAAGTGCACCAGGCATTTACCGCCGAGAAACAGGCCTGGTTAGCGCGGGTAGGCGATTATCATTTCTCTGGTTATAGTGCAGTCTTTCAGCGGTTTTTCTTCCGCGTGCCGGCATGGTTGCGTCCTCCTATTTTTAGGATAAAGGCACCTGATGAGGATGTGTGATGAGCTTTAAATTTGATATGTATCTCGATGATACTAGCGCACCGCATTTTGCCGCATTATCCACCCATATGTCATCACTATCTCTACCAGAGATGGGGGAGGGGTTCATCTGTGGGCAGATATGCGGCATTGATTATGCACGCCATCAAGATGCCTACCATTATCTAGCCTCTTTTTCCTTAGCAGCTGCGCCAGTGCCAGCAGGATATTATCGGTCCGTTATCATATCAGCGCGAGGGTTTGAATGGGGGGCTGAAAGGCTACCTCGTTTTGCTATTAATCATTACGGGTCTTTTTCAGGAGACTACGCGTTATGTGACTGGTGGGAGGGGATTAAGGGGAAGCTGCCTAAGGATATATCTGTAACAGGGGCCCATCGCGCGTCTCTTTTGGCTGTGGCAACGGGACAAGCTGATATTGCAGCCATTGACGAGTTAAGCTTTCATCTCGCCTCTTATGCCGTCCCAGAGATAGCAGAGGCCATCGAAATCATTGATTATACGCCGGCGCGTCCTGGCTTGCCCTTCTTATGCGCTGCACCTTATGCGCCTTACAAAGAGGCAGTTAGAGATCATCTTTTGGCATTCACGAAAACCACCTCCTTTGCCGCGCTGTCAGAGCTGCTCGGTCTATCACAATTGGATGTGATTGATGAGACTGGCTTTACTGCCTTAGCCACCATTGCCGATAGGGTGGATGCTAAGCGCTTAAGTCGCGTTACCTAACAAGCGCCATAAAAGCTGGCCAAGCCGCAGGATCATTCACGGTCTTATCTCGGCATCTGGGATTGCAAAACCCATAGACTTTACCATCCATTTCCAAAAAATCTGTCACAGCTTTCCCTGAATACGGACAAGCCGCATTCACTGCGTTGGTATCTGATGTGGCTGTCGCGACAAGCGGTTTTGGCCCTGGCCACGCTTTAACCGAATAGTCTCGTTTATAGGTCTCTTGCGCTGGAAATGTGAGACCCAACGCCCTAAATTGGCGAAACGGAAGATGGGTGAGGTGCGCTTCGACATAGTTCCGCGATGTCTCAGATACAGGCAGGTTATAGCCTGCGATGCGTGCGGCAACAGGGGCGTAGAAGGCATCTGCGGCCGAATAGTCACCACAAAGCCACGGACCCTCTGTCTCTTTTGTCACGGCCCATAAAGTGTCTATACGGGCTAAATCTGCGGCTAATGCCTCTGAGATTGGCACATCCTCATAAGCAAGGCGCGTATTCATCGGACAGTCGGAACGCAACGCGGCAAAAGAGCTATGCATTTCTGCCATGAGCGAGCGCGCCAAAGCCCGCTTCACAGGATCAGCAGGAAGCAGGCCAGCCTCTGGATGACGTGACGCTAATTCTTCAATAATTGTTAGGCTATCTGCCCAGAGTGAGTGGTCGGCAGCACGCACAACTGGGACGGTTTTTGCGGGGGCAAAGGGCGCTAAATCATCATGAAATCCAGCCTCATAAAAGCGCGTGATTTGGACCCTTGCAGGAATGTTAAAAGCCTGAAAACCGAGCCACCCCCTCAAAGACAAGCTTGAACATGACGGATCGCCACACAATAAATCATAATGTGTCATTGCCTGTTTCCTCATATTGAAAATGCGGCGGCCGCCCCTCCTATCACGATGATAAGAGCCAGCCGACTAAGGGCCGTCAAGCGTCTCATTAAGATAGGATTCACAGCTTGTCCCCCACGGCTTGCCCGATAGAGCATGGCATTTGATAAGATAGATGTACCTAACAGAATAGCAGCCCCGCCTAATTTAAGGGTAAAGGCATGATTGAGAAACGCCCCCTCATAGAGCGCATGATGCAACGCGATACCTGTGAGCCATATTACGATAAGGGCAATAAGTCCCATAATCGCTAATATATGAAGCGCTTGGCGTGTCACCAGGGTCGGGGTCTCGCCTGCTTTGGCGTGTAGCGATTGGATGACCGCCCCGCCAATGCCAATCCCACCTGCGAAAAACAAGGCTAGAAAATGGAAAAATTTTAAAACTATGATGAAAGACATCGCCCCTTACGCTTTCTATTTGTTTGTTTTATCTCTTCGGCCTATGGTGAAAGTCTAGCGGGTTTCATCCTGCCCTGTCCTGATTATTTTGAAAAGAGCCCCGATTGTGACACCGTCTCGTTCTGTTTTTACACCCATCCTAATTGCGTCTAGTATTGTTCTTTTTCTGAGCTTTACTATTCGTGCCAGCTTTGGGGTGTTCCAGATTCCGATTGCGGCTGATTTAGGCTGGTTGCGGAGTGAGTTTTCGCTCGCTATTGCGATCCAGAATTTGGCATGGGGCATTGCCACCCCACTTTTTGGGGCATTTGCTGAACGTATGGGCGATAGACGCGCTATCATCATCGGTGTTCTGTTATATGCGGCAGGCATGGTGTTTAGTGCCTTTTCAACCACTGCCTTAGGGCACCAGATGCTTGAAATTCTGGTGGGATTTGGCATTGCAGGCACTGGTTTCGGTGTTGTGCTCGGTGTGGTGGGACGCGCGGCCTCCGATAAAAACAGGTCACTTGCCCTTGGTATCACCACCGCAGCTGGTAGCGCTGGTCAGGTCGTTGGCCCACCGCTAGCGCAATATTTATTGAACTCCATGCATTGGTCGAGTGTCTTTATCATCTTCGCTGGTATGATTTCGGTGTCACTTCTATGCCTGCCATTCATGCGGTCTGATTATAAAGCAAGTAAGGCAGAGCTTGAAGAATCCTTAAGTGAAATTCTATTCCGTGCGGCCAAAGATCCCAATTATATCATGATTTTTATTGGGTTCTTCAGCTGTGGGTTTCAGTTGGCTTTCGTCACTGCTCACTTTCCAGCGCTCGTGACAGAAGCCTGCGCTGCCATCAGCCCTGATAGTATCCTTGCCAAACTAGGCATCACAACTACAGCTGCCTTGGGTGCGCTCGCCATTGGAGTGATTGGGCTGTTTAATATTCTGGGAACCATAACGGCTGGGGCATTGGGGAACCGTTTCCGTAAAAAGAATTTGCTCGCTTTGATTTATGGTGGGCGAACCTTGATTGCGGCCTGGTTTATCATCATGCCGATAACGCCAACCACTGTCCTAATTTTCTCTGTAGTGATGGGCTCGTTATGGCTTGCGACAGTGCCGCTCACCTCCGGGTTAGTGGCTCACCTATATGGCTTGCGCTATATGGGGACACTTTATGGGGTGGTGTTCTTCTCGCACCAGCTAGGGTCTTTCACAGGCGTGTGGCTTGGCGGTACATTATATGATCAATTTGGGTCTTATAGCGTCGTCTGGTGGGTTGGTGTTGGTACCGGCCTGTTGTCAACCATCGTTCATTTGCCGATTAAAGAGAAAAAGCCCCAGTTGGCAACAGCATAAGTGGCGCTTTACTCATCAAATGTGACGGCCTTGCCAGTGCGCGCAGATTCTTGAGCTGCCATGCCCATGCGCACCGCCCAAATACCATCATCAAGCGAGACTTCAACCTTGCCCGTGCCGCGCACGACATTCAAAAATTTCTGATGTTGGAAAAAGGTAGAACCATTATGATCACCAGCCGCCAAAATTGTCTCATCAATGGGGCAGGCAATTTCAACAGGGGCGCAGGGTATGCGCGGGCTCTCAATTAATTTTGGCACAGGACGCTTATCATCAGCGCCTGACCAAAGGCGGGCAGGGCCGGGGAGCTTGACCTCTAATTTACCCTCTGGGCCAACCGCATGGAACATTTCATGATATTCTGACACTTCTGCAAACATGGATAATTCAAGCAGAGCTCTCTTACCATTGGCGAAATCTACGATCACATAGCCGCAATCCCAAATATCTGAAGCTCGGCCTTCATAAACCTCATCTAAATGGTTAACCTCTTGCCCGCCAGACGCCATAATACGGATGGGGTCGCTCTCAATAATGAGACGCATCAAATCAAAGAAGTGACAACATTTTTCAACAAATGTCCCACCTGAATTCTTATTGAAACGATTCCAATCACCTACCTTTTGTAAGAAAGGGAACCGATGTTCAGTGATGGTCAGCATTTTCAAATCTCCAACAACATCTGTGAGTCTGTCACGGAATTGTTGCATAGGTGGCATGTAGCGATATTCCATTGCAACCCAAACAGGTGCGTTATAGCTCGCCTGAAATGATCTGATTTTTGCTAGGTCTTCGGGAGCGGTAAAAAGCGGCTTTTCTACCAAAATGGGCAAAGTTACTTTTTCTGCGATGGTGTCTAACTGTTCCATATGGCAATGGTTGGGGCTGACAATGACAAGGCAATCAAGTTCAGGCGATGCCAGCAGATCATCAAGGGAAGAGGCCAGACGTGCTTCTGGGCAAAGGGCTTGGGCCGCTTCAGCCATAGCGGCATCAGGCTCATAGATCACCGTAACAGCTGTATCATCTAATAGCGCGATGTTTTGCAGATGTTCGCGGCCCATCATACCGCAGCCAATAATTCCATAATGCGTGGTCATCTTTACTCTTCTCTTATGTCAATCGCGCTACATAGCGGGCAAAATGGCTGTCAAACCAAGTGCATGAATATTCAATTTTTTGCCTGTGCTCAACATAGCTAAACCGTTCAACAAGACAAGCATTCTCACCCGCAGAGACAGGAAAATCTTGAGGGGTCCAGTTTGGAAATTCCCCCAAAGATATCGAATCCTCGGCATGGGTAATCCAGATATCCAAACAGTCTCGGTAATACAGGTAGAGTGATTCAGAAATCTCACTTTCTGGCAGCACAGGGTTGGCGCTAGCATCTAGCCAGATCTCCTCTAACGCGACACATTTATCATCTAGATAACGTTTGCGGCGAAAGCGATGGGCCATCTGAGAGGGGCCAAACTCAGGCAGGTGAGCAGGCTTTGTCATCGTGTCGATGGCAAGTATTTCAGCGCGCGGTAACCCGCCGCCCTCAGGTAACTCTAAGCGA
>CALEYP010000091.1 GCA_937924895.1 uncultured Alphaproteobacteria bacterium | reverse complement strand
ATGACAGGCACGGGGATATTACCTGATTCACATTTTGAGATAATGATTGTCATTTTATCATCTGCAAAGGCAGCTTCGACAACAGAGGCTGTTTCCTCTGCTGAACATTCAATCACATTCTCACAACCACAGGCGCGCGCCACTTCAGCCAAATTGGTCTTTTTGCCTGTGTAAGTTGTCTGGTCACCTGTGGAGCCATAGGACCCATTATCAATAATCAATAAGATGTAATTGGCAGATGGGTTATTCGCAATGGTTGGCAATGTGCCAAAATTCATCAAGACAGAGCCATCACCATCCACAACAAGAACTTTTTTATCTTGTGCAAGTGCCAGGCCAAGGCCAATTGATGACGCCAAACCCATCGTGCCAAGCATATAAAAATTGGTTGGCTGATCATCTATCAAATGCATTTCTTGTGACGGCAAACCAATATTTGTCACAACCAATTTATCTGAAATAAACGGAACAAGTGTCTTTAAAACATCAGAGCGGATCATGAGGAAGCTCCTTTCCAGAATGAGGCATCAGTCAGAATCGCAACAGGCTTACGTGCCATGAAACAATGGCCTAAGATACCATCTAATTCTTTGACATCGTCTGTATGGTGGAAGTGATAGGTTGGAATATTTAGCTGGTTCAGCAAATCTTTTGTATGAACTGCCATTTCCACCTGACAAGCCACAGGTTCACCCACTTCCCCACGATAGCTGATAAGCATCGGCAGTGGCATGCGGTAAAATTGTGTTAAGGTCACAAGCGCGTTAATCGTCACACCGATAGCTGTATTCTGCATGATAATCGCTGAACGTTTGCCACCCATGGTCGCACCCGCACAAAGACCAATGCCTTCATCTTCTTTGTTTGACGGCACATGAATGATTGACTCTTCTTCATCAATCTTTTCAAGCACGCCTGCAAGCTGCTTACAGGGTACTGAAGTTACGAACTGAATTTGATGTTTCACAAAATCAGCAATAATTTGATCATTTATAGACATGGAGCATCCATTATAGCTGTAAATTTCGATGCCACAGTGAAACATATTTCAACAGAAAAGGGACTAGTTTTTTTTGAAAAATAGTTAAAAAAATTGCATTTTTATCAGAAATAGATGTCTAGATTATCAATTTTT
>CALEYP010000090.1 GCA_937924895.1 uncultured Alphaproteobacteria bacterium | reverse complement strand
GGAATTGCACCGTACATCTAAGGCCTTGGCATGGCGCCTATCTGAGATGGGCCCGTTTGATGGTGTTGTAGCCGTTACCAGAGGCGGGCTTGTACCAGCCGCGATTGTGGCCCGTGAATTAGAGTTACGTGTGATTGAAACAGCCTGTCTGGCGTCTTACCGCGATAAAGAACAAGGGCAGGTAGAGGTCTTGAAGCCAGCCACTATGGCAGAAGATGGTGAAGGCTGGCTGATTATTGATGATTTGGTTGATACAGGCGAAACAGCGAAAGAATTGCGCAAGATGATGCCAAAGGCACATTTTGCAACCGTCTATGCCAAGCCGGCCGGCCGGCCTTTGGTTGACACATTTGTGACAGAAGTCTCTCAGGATACATGGATTTACTTCCCATGGGACCTTGAGCCTCAGCCATCACAGCCAATTGTCAGCAAGCGGTCATAAGGACGGCTTATTGTGATAGCCATTTGGCTGGCACAGATAATCTAAATTCAGACCCATATTCCGAGCTGCGTGACAGACGTAACTGCCCACCCATGGCAACGGCCATATCTTTGGCGATGGCAAGACCCAGCCCCGTATCTCTTTTATGACCCGAATAAAAGGCTGAAAAGAGATGCGGCTTCATGGTCTCATCAATGCCTGGCCCATTATCGGAAATATCAATGACTGCTAAATGTCCGGCCCGCCACACATCAATCATCAACGTTTCTGCGCCAGCTCTCTTAGCATTGCGCGCGAGATTCAATAGCAAACGATAGAGCAGATTTGGCATGCCTTGTAGGCTCGTTGTACCAGCTGTTTTGACCGTAATTTGCCCATCATGAGACAGATTATCAGCCATTTCTGTAAGGTCAAACGAGACCACTTCTTCAGCTTTCGCATCGGTTAAATAATGCATCATATTTTGCGTCATCGCTGCCGCATCTGTGATGGCACGCTCAATATGAGGGGCAATTTGTTTCACCTTTGGATCGTCTGATTCTGAAAGCATATCAGCCACCAATGTTGCGCTGACAAGGATATTGCGCAGATCATGATTAATTTTCGCTGTGGCCTCGCCAATATCGGCAAGCCGTTCTTTTTGGCGTAAGGCGCGGCGCACCTGTTCGGCTAAATCTTCAAAGGCCATTGCGATTTGCGCAATTTCACCATAGGCCGTTGCGGTATCGGCGGGCTCTGGGATCTCACTTGGATTTTGTGAATAGGTGGTGATCATCTGTGACAGGGACGAGATAGGGCGCACAAAGCGGCGCATCAAAAAGAAGTAAAGAGGTGTGATGATAATCAGGCCGAGGATCAGGGTGAGGCCAAAGATCCGCCACGCATAAGCGCGTAATTCATCTTGAAGGGGGGCTGCCATCCAACTTGCACGGAAATCAAAATTACGCCGCGAATCATAGACAGTCAGTGCCTCTGGCCCAGCAGAAAACAGCAAAGAGACAAGCAAAGGTGTTTGGAGAAGAGGTGATTTTGCCAAATCATAGCTCATTGCCCCATCTATCATATGACCTAGCTCTGTCATCGCGCCTGTCGGATCCTTCCAGCATATGAAGTCTGGCATATAAAAGGAGACGGCTGAAACTGTCTCAATATCGGTATAGGCGGCCTCTAACTCTGCCATGGTGCCATGTTTGGTTGCTTCCCCTAAGGTGAATTGCGCTAGGAAATGCTGCCATTGCCGCTCCATCCATTGATGTTGAAAGCGCGCAGCAGAGGGCACGAAAATGAGGATTTCCGCGATAAACAAACAAATAGCAACAAGTCCAATAATTTGCCTGGTCAACGATCCTGCTAGCATAACATCTCCTGTATCTGTCCTAGGTCATGCGGCTTATCCGGAAGAGTAGGTTACTACTAATTTATGAATAAAAGGTTAAGGCAGCACAATGACTTGCCGCGAAAAAGAGTCGGCTTTGCCGCATTTTCACGCAGATGTGATGAGATGTTGCCGTATCACCCTCCGGAATGAAGCGGGAGGAAGGCGGTACGATAAGAGAGCCTTGTGATTGACGAACAAGAAAGAGCTGACAAAATGATTGACAATTTCAAGGTCAGTCAGTACAACCCCGAGACTGAATTAATTAGAAGATGTTATAAGGAGCGCGATCATGAAGCGTACTTATCAGCCAAGTGTACTCGTTCGCAAGCGCCGTCATGGCTTCCGTTCACGTATGGCAACAGTTGGTGGCCGCCGCGTTATTCGCGCACGCCGCGCGAAGGGCAGAGCTCGCCTATCAGCCTAAGGCTGACCATGTGGCGACTCTCATACCATAGGGTATGAGCACTATCTTGAAGATGAAGGGCATAATCTTGATAAAAGAGGTGCCCTTTTTTCATGCGGTATTATAACCGGCATGTGATAAGAGGATAATGATGCCTCACCTATTACAAAAGACCTCACTGATAGCGATGCGCAAACGGCGTGAATTCCTGATAGTGCGCGATCAGGGTGTAAAACAGGTCACTCCCTTCTTTATTTTGCAAGCGTGCCGTACCAGAGCTGACGGCCCCCCACATTTTGGGATTACGGCGTCCAAGAAAACAGGGAATGCGGTGCGGCGCAATCGTGCGCGTCGTCGGATGCGGGCCTTGCTGCGAGAGATTGTGCTACAAGAGGCCCATGAGGGACATGATTATAGCCTTGTGGCGCGCTATGACCTAGCTGATGCGCCATGGGAGGTGCTGTGTGATGAGATGAAGCGTGCCTTGGTCAAGCTCCATAAAAAGACTGAGAAAGCAGGCAGTCAATGATTCGCATCCTATGCCTTTTACCTTTCAAGGTTCTGATCTATGGCTATCGCTTTTTGATCTCCCCCATTTTAGGCGTGAATTGCCGGTTTGCCCCCAGCTGTTCGGCCTATGCCTTAGAAGCGCTAGATAAACATGGCCCATTGCGTGGCGGGCTGTTAACCGTTAAACGTATAGGGCGTTGCCACCCTTGGGGCGGGTCAGGCTATGATCCTGTGCCAGACCCTGATGAAAAAGACTAGCCATTTAGAGCGCTGCGCTTTACTAAATGGGGAGCGTAATTAAAAACAGGCCTGTGAAGAGTATGACACCTGAATCCAAAAATCTTATCGCGGCATCAATTCTATCCATGTTGGTGCTTATCGGCTGGCAGGTTTATTTCGTTGAACCTGAATTAAAAGCTGAACGTGACGCCTATAATCAGGCGCAGACACAATCTGATTTGCCATCTGCCACAGCAGAGGTTAGCGCTGCGGCCGCTTTGACAGATGCACCAGCCAGACCATCTGATGATGCCACGCGGGTTATGATTGAAACACCATCAATCACAGGGTCTCTGACGACCAAAGGGGCGCGCTTGGATGATATCATCCTGACCTCTTATCGTGAGACGCTGGATGAGGATTCTGATAAAATCACGCTGTTACGCAAAATATCGGATACTACACCTTACTTTGCTGAATTTGGCTGGATTGGCGATAATACCAACCTTAGTTTGCCAACCTCTGATACAATTTGGCAAACTAATGATGCACGCCTGACACCTGATACGCCTGTGACCTTGCAATATGATAATGGTGAAGGGTTGGTCTTTACGCGGACCATCGGCATTGATGACGATTATATGGTGAGCATCACTGATGAGGTGAGCAATGCCACAGCTGATACAGTGCGCCTTCTGCCTTACGGCTTAATTCGCCGTTTTGGGACACCAGAGGTATCAGACATCTTCATCTTGCATGAAGGGCCTATTGGTGTTGTTGACGAAACATTACGCGAAGAACAATATGGCGACCTCAAATCAGAAGCCGCAGAATTTGTGGGAACTGAAAATGGTGGATGGGTCGGCATCACAGATAAATATTGGCTGACAGCTTTGATTCCTGATCAAGCGCAAACCGCCAAATTTACAATGCGCGCCTTGGCTGGTTCAGAAGATCGCTATCAGACAGATTATTTAGGCAATGCCATGGCCATCGCGCCAAATGCCAGCATCACCTATCAGGCACATTTCTTTGCTGGCGCGAAGGTCGTCTCAAAGCTTGATGCTTATAGTGAAAAGTTGGGCGTGACGAATTTTGACCTCGCGATTGATTTTGGCTGGTTCTATTTCCTTACCAAGCCGTTCTTCTATGCCATTCAGTGGTTCTTTGGTCTGTTGGGGAATTTTGGGGCGGCCATCCTAGCCTTTACGGTTGTTGTGCGCCTTGTACTGTATCCGCTGGCAAATAAATCCTACAAGTCGATGGCCAAGATGCGGTCGCTTGCCCCGCGCTTGAAGACATTGCGTGAACAGCATGGCGATGATCGCCAAAAGCTGAATCAAGAAATGATGGCGATTTATAAGCAGGAGAAAGTGAATCCGGCGGCGGGTTGTCTTCCTATTTTGCTTCAGATTCCGGTCTTCTTCGCGCTTTATAAGGTGCTATATGTCTCGATCGAGATGCGTCATGCGCCGTTCTTTGGCTGGGTTCAAGACTTGTCTGCCATTGACCCAACATCTTTGTGGAATCTGTTTGGTTTATTGCCTTACTCAACCGACTATGTACCAGGGTTCCTGAATATCGGGGTATGGCCAATTTTGATGGGTCTATCCATGTTTGTTCAGATGCGTTTGAACCCGCCCCCACCAGACCCAATCCAAGCCAAGGTGTTTGCGTGGATGCCTGTCTTCTTCACATTCCTTCTCGCTGGTTTCCCAGCAGGTTTGGTGATTTATTGGACATGGAACAACACCCTATCTGTGCTCCAGCAATGGCACATCACACGGTCAATCGAAAAGGCCAGCGCAGCCTAAGGGCGGCGCTGTGATAGGAGCATCAAGATGGATAGTCTGACAGAGGCAGAAATAGAGGCAGGACGGCTATTATTTGCTGGGGAATGCCAATTTATTGCTGCCTCTAACAGCCTGTCCAATTTGGCGCCGATGGAACGGGCAGAGATTGCCTTTGCGGGGCGTTCAAATGTGGGAAAATCCTCATTGGTGAATGCACTCACTGGTCGCAAGACTCTGGCCAGGACATCACAAACGCCAGGCCGTACACGGCAGCTTATTTTCTTTAATCTGGCAGATCGCCTCAATCTTGTGGATTTGCCAGGTTATGGTTATGCCTCAGCCCCAAAGACAGATATTGAAGCCTGGTCAAAATTAACACGTAAATTCTTGGTGGGTCGTCAGACTTTGCAACGTGTTATGTTGTTAATCGACTGCCGTAGAGGGATTGGCAAAGGTGATCGCCTAATCATGGATCTACTGGATGAATCCGCGGTCTCTTGGGCCATTATCCTCACTAAGGCTGATAAAATGAAACCAGCTGCTTTGGCCAAAATCTATCAAGAGACAAGTGAAGAAGCCGCCAAACATGTGGCAGCTTTTCCGCATATTTTTGTGACCTCGTCGCAGGAAGGGCGAGGTGTTGCCGAATTACGGGCTCATATCGCTGCGCTTGCGGACCCACGCTAGTCCCGATAGATTAGACATTAAAATATGCTGTCAGATAAGAGAATAGGATAGCCACCATGGGGACGACAGAAAATACCATGCAAGAACAAGCCGATTCATGGCTCGAAAAAGCAGGCTTATTGATTGAAGCTCTGCCTTTTATGCGTCGCTATGCTGGCAAGGCTATCACGATTAAATTTGGTGGCCATGCCATGGGCGAGCAAGCCTTTGTTGATAGCTTTGCCGCGGATATGGTTTTGCTACGTCAGGTTGGCACCAAGCCTGTGATTGTGCATGGGGGCGGGCCGCAAATTGGTTCTATGCTGAACCGGTTAGAAATTGAATCAAATTTTGTCGATGGGCTACGTGTGACAGATGAAGCCACCATTTCAGTTGTGGAAATGGTGTTGGCTGGTGGTATCAACAAAGCGCTAGTTGCGGCAATTGCCAAGGCTGGCGGGCAGGCTGTTGGTATTTCTGGTAAGGATGCTAATCTCATCAAAGCCCGCAAATTGTCAGGTAGTGCCGATCTTGGTTATGTCGGTGAACCTGATTCAGTTGATATCACGGTTATTAAGGCTCTTATGGATCATGACCTCATGCCAGTTGTGGCGCCCACGGGCCTTGGTGATGATGGTATGACCTATAATATAAATGCTGATACGGCAGCAGGGGCTGTGGCTGGTGCCATGGGGGCTACAAGGTTGCTGATGTTATCAGATGTTGCTGGTATCCTCGATAAGGATGGGGCGCTCATCCATCATGTGAATTTGCAAGGTGCCCGGGCATTAATCGCTGATGGTACGGTCAGCGGTGGTATGATCCCGAAGGTTGAAACCTGTATCAAAGCCGTCGAAGAGGGGGCAGAGGCCGCTGTTATCATGGATGGCAGAGCGCCACACGCTGTTTTGGTCGAATTATTTACCGAACATGGGATTGGCACATTAATCACCAAAGACTAAATCAAAGAGAGTAGCAGGGAGCCATCCTTGAACGCGTTATATGATTTATTTGTTTCATAAGGGTATCATTCATGTCATCTGTTTCTGCGCCTCTTACCACGCTAGACCCCGCTAAGGTGACTGACTGGGTCTTTGATCTTGATAATACTATCTATCCTGCGGCGTCGAATTTATTTGCTCGTGTGGCCCAGAAGATGACAGATTACCTCGCAGATCATTTCAAAATTGATCATGATGAAGCAGCGACGTTAAAGACAAGATTATTCCGTGAATATGGTACCACGATGCATGGGCTTATTCATGAATATGGCATGGCCCCTGACGGGTTCTTGTCATATGTGCATGATATCGACCTCAGCGATATCTCGCATGATGAAGAATTAGATAAGCTTTTGGCGGCATTGCCGGGTCGCAAACATATCTTTACGAATGGCACTGTGGCACATGCGGATAATATTCTTGGCGCCTTTGGTTTGCGGCACCATTTTGAAGTGATTTTTGATATTGTCCAAGCTGATCTAGAGCCAAAGCCAGCGATGCGACCTTATGAATTGTTTCTTGGCGCTGCAAAATGTGACCCGACGTCATCCGTGATGATCGAAGATATGGCGGTGAATTTAGAATCAGCGGCAAAATTGGGGATGGCCACAATCTGGCTTGAGCATGATCATGAATGGGCAAGAGAAGGGTCTGACAAAGATTATATACATTACAAGTCAACCGATCTAAAAACATGTCTGATGGATATTTTATCGGCCTAAGGCCGCTAACCCACAGGGTAGGAAATGAAACATGGATAAAAAAGCACTAGCAAGCCTGATTGATCAGGCATTTGACGATAGAGACAACATTAATGCAGGGACACAAGGCGATGTGCGTGACGCTGTTAATGCGGCCCTTGCGATGATGGATTCAGGCGAGGCACGCGTTGCTGAGCCACTTGGTAATCACCAATGGCAAGTGAATCAGTGGTTAAAGAAGGCGGTTCTTTTATCATTCCGCTTGAATGATATGGTCGTGATGGATGGCGGCGCTGGTCATCCGGACGCTGGTGCCTCTGTCTGGTGGGATAAGGTACCATCAAAATTCTCTGGATGGGATGCTGACCGGTTTAGCGCGGCTGGGTTCCGCGCTGTGCCTGGGTCTATTGTGCGCCAATCAGCCTACATTGCGCCTTCTGTGGTATTGATGCCTAGCTTTGTGAATCTCGGTGCTTATGTGGCTGAGGGAACCATGGTTGATACATGGGCCACTGTCGGTTCCTGTGCGCAAATTGGGAAGAATGTGCATCTCTCTGGCGGCGCTGGTATTGGCGGTGTGCTAGAGCCTCTTCAAGCAGGACCTGTGATTATTGAAGATAACTGCTTTATCGGGGCACGCTCTGAGGTGGTTGAAGGCGTTGTTGTGGAAGAAGGCGCTGTGCTTTCAATGGGCGTCTTTATTGGTGCTTCTACAAAGATTGTAAACCGTGTGACTGGCGAAGTTCATATGGGACGTGTGCCAGCTTATTCTGTAGTTGTGCCTGGGTCATTGCCTGGCAAGCCTCTGGCAGATGGCACGCCTGGCCCATCACTCTCTTGTGCGGTCATCATCAAGCAAGTTGATGAAAAGACACGCTCCAAGACATCTGTGAATGATTTGCTAAGAGACTAAACCCATGACAGCCTCCCTTTCCTATGCGGTAGATTTGACACGGCGCCTTGTGATGTGCCCGTCTGTGACACCTGCCGAAGGGGGGGCGCTGACTTTATTAGAAGCAGAGTTAACACAACTCGGCTTTGATGTGGCATGGCTTCCTTTTGGTGAGGGGGCTGCGCGCATCCAGAACCTCTATGCCTTTCGTCCTGCCAGAGATGATGGCGCTGCGCCGCATTTGGCTTTTGCGGGTCATACAGATGTGGTGCCTGTTGGTGATGAAGCAGCCTGGCAGTTTGGTCCTTTCCAAGGCGCTATTTCAGACGGGCGTCTTTATGGCCGTGGCACAGCTGATATGAAGGGCGGTATCGCTTGTTTCATCGCAGCGATAAAAGAGGCAGATAGCCAAGGTATTAAGACAGGCCCTCTTAGCCTCATTATAACAGGTGATGAGGAAGCTGATGCCATCCATGGCACCGTGAAAATGGTCCAATGGATGCAGCAGCAACAAATTACGCCTGATTTCTGTCTTGTGGGGGAGCCGACAAACCCAACCGAAATGGGCGAGGTCATTAAAAATGGCAGACGTGGCTCTTTGACGGGTAAGCTCACGGTTGTCGGCACCCAAGGTCATGTGGCATACCCGCATCTTGCTAATAATCCTGTGCCAGCTTTGCTTGCTATGCTCGCGCCTGTTAATTCAGCGGCACTTGATGGTGGGAATGATCATTTTGACCCCACCATGGCGCAGATTGTTGATTTGCAGATCCCTGATGCCGCGGGCAATGTTATTCCGAACCGTGCCTTTGGCCAATTTAATATCCGCTTTAATACCGAACATAGCCAAGATAGCCTGATGGGATGGCTGAATGAGCATTTCACGCGCATCGCTGATGAGACTGGCACAAGCTATGAGATTGAATGGGTATGCAATGCCCACCCCTTTGTGACAGAGCCGGGTGCCCCAATTGCCGCGCTGCAATCAGCGATTGAGGCCCATACCGGACGTCAAGCCTCGCTCTCAACAGGTGGTGGCACATCAGATGCGCGTTTCATCTGTCATATTTGCCCTGTTGCTGAATTTGGTTTGGTTGGGCAAACCATGCATCAAATTGATGAGCATGTCGCAGTTGAGGATATTGATACCCTCGCCGCGATCTATACAAGCTTTTTACGTATCAGCTGTGAGGCGTCATGAATTTATCACCGATGATCATGTTGGCCCAGTTACGGTCTGCCGCGGCCTATGCCTTTGGCAGAGGACAGCCTGCTGACCTATTTGTGATTGATAGGCCGTCATTTTGGCAGGCCATTTGGGGTGGATGGATTATCCATATTGTGGCGACAAGCTTTGCCACAACTTTTGTCTCACCCTTAGCCTTTGCCAAAATCTCGCTCGTGGCATTGGTATCGTCTGTCGGCTATGTGTTGCTTGTAGCGTTTTTGATGAAACGGATCGAAAAGGAAGATCGCTTTCTTGCTTTCATCATTCCTTATTTATGGCTGACGGCCTTTCAAGCCATAATATTTGGCGCCATCGCTCTTATTGTGTTGATGATCCCACAGAGTAATTTTCATTTGGCTGTTATCCCTGTGGTGATTTGGATCCTGTATCGCACGTGGCGTTTGATCCGTGACGAGATGCGTATTTCTGGCGGACTTGCCGTGGGGTTCATTCTCGCCCGTATCCTGCTTGATGGTGTTATCAATATGGCAGCAGGCGATATTCTCCCGATAAGCTAGGCCCTAGAACCGGATATCAGTGAGATATAGCCCCTGCGGGGGTGCGGTCGGTCCTGCGGCGCTGCGGTCTTTGGCAAGCAGGGCGTCCTGCACCATTTGCGGTGTCCATCGCCCCTTCCCTACAAGCGCCAACGTGCCAGTGAAATTCCGGATCTGGTGATGTAAGAATGAGCGCGCTTCCGCTCTGATATGAACTTCATCTCCTTGCCGTGAAACCATGAGGCGATCTAATGTCCGCACCGGTGAGCGTGCCTGGCAAATGCTGGCGCGAAAGCTCGTAAAATCATGCGACCCGATTAGAAGATTGGCGGCCTCTTGCATCGCCTCAACATCCAAGGGCTGTGGAATATGCCATACGTGATGTCGTAATAATGCCGCTGGGGCCGGCCGATTCAGGATGCGGTATAAATAAGCGCGATAGGTGGCTGAGAAGCGTGCATGCATATCAGGTGAGACCTCACGGCTTGATAACACGCGCACCTTATCTGTCTGGCATTTGGCATTGAGACCCATCATCACGGCTCTGGCATCAAATTTGTCAGGCACGTCAAGATGTGCGACTTGCCCAAGGGCGTGAACACCAGCATCAGTCCGGCCAGAGCCTTGGATAAGTGTCGCTTGTCCCGTCAGGGCCAGGGCGGCCTCTTCTAAATATTCCTGAACGGACGGGCCATTATCTTGGCGCTGCCAGCCAACTAGTCCCGTACCATCATATTCAATCGTGATAAAAAACCGCTTCATTATAGCTGTGCCTCTATGCCCTCGCCCATGGTAAGGCGCCGGCCACGGCAAAATTCATCAGCTGTCATGATTGATTTGCCGGCAGGCTGAATGTGGGTAAGGCGCAGCACGCTCTGATTGCCACAGGCAATCTCCAATCCATCCGCGGTGCTGAGAAGGGTGCCATCTGATGCGTCATGCCTAGTGTCACTGACCTCAGCCTGGTGACATTTTAGCCGTTTGCCAGATGCCCCTTCGATGAAGCAGCCTGGGAACGGTGTGAAGGCATGTATTTTGGCACGCAGCACGGCCGCTGGTTGGGAAAAATCAAGGGCGGCTTCGGATTTATGAATTTTGGCTGCATAACACACACCCGCTTCTGGTTGAGTTTGGGGTTGTGCCCGGCCATCTATCAGCGCTGAGATGGCATCTGATAGGCAGGTGGCTGTCATCTCTGCTAGCCTGTCATGGAGTGTCTGGGCGGTGTCTTCTGGCGTGATAGATGTGCGCTCACAATGAATCACAGGCCCTGTATCAAGTCCCTTTTCCATCATCATGGCACAGATGCCGGTCTCTGTGTCACCAGCCTCTATCGCGCGTTGAATGGGCGCTGCTCCGCGCCAGCGTGGTAAAAGAGATGCATGACCATTCAGGCACCCAAGCCGGGGGATATCAAGAACCGCTTGTGGCAATAACAAACCATAAGCCACAACCACAAACAGATCAGCCTGATAAGAGGCAAGCTCAGCCTGTATAGCCTCATCTTTCAGACTTGTCGGCCAGCTTGCTGAGATGCCAAGCGCCTCTCCACATTGCGCCACAGCCGTTTTTTGTTCTGTCATGCCGCGTCCTTTGGCACGCGGAGGCTGGGTAAAGATATGAACAACATCATGCTCTGCGGCTAAGCGGCGCAAAGTGGGGCAAGCAAAATCAGGGCTTCCCATAAAAATGATGCGGCATCTCTTTTGCGTCATATCACCCGTCACCTATGCCATGTTACCGTGCGCTTTTCAGCACCTTTTTCCAAATCATTGACTTTTTTAGTCGCGAGAGATGGTCAATGAACAACACGCCATTTAAATGATCAATTTCATGTTGAATACAGGCCGCCAGCAGGCCGTCTGCTTCCATCTCTTGCGGCTTACCATCAATATCAATATAGCGCGCACGCACACTTGCTGGTCGTACCACCTCAGCATTATGACCTGGAATGGATAAACACCCTTCTTCAAGGGTTGAGGTCTCGTCTGATTCCCAAATAATCTCTGGGTTGATCATACGCCAAAGCTCAGGGCTGTCATCTGGCCCGCAATCCATGACGATGACACGGTCAAGAGACCCAACTTGGTTGGCTGCTAGCCCGATACCAGGCGCATCATACATCGTTTCTGCCATATCATCTAAGAGCTTGCGTGTGGCAGCTGTGACTTCTTGGACAGGTTGGGCTGTTTGACGTAACACATCATCAGGCACATGAATAATCGGTAATAAGGCCATGGCGTCTCTCACTTCCTTTTTCGTCAGCCGCATTCTATCAGAAGCAGCGCGCTGTTAAAACCCACGTCACGCATGGCAAGATGATTTGATCAATCACTTTGGCCTCGTTAGGATAGCGTCATGATAGAGATGTTAGCGATTTTATTTTTGGTCTTTGGTTGTGCAGCGTTCGCCTTTTACATAGGACGCGCTGCCGGACAAGGAAAGTCAACCTCTGCCAGCATGGCATCAGATGAGCCCTTGGCAGGTCTCAAGGGGCAGCTTGAATTATTGGCGCAGCAATCAGCGGCAAGCCAAAGTCAATTGTCAGACCATATGCGTCGCCAAGAGGCGGAGCTATCACAACGATTAGATAAAGCGCTGGCATCCATGGGAGACAGAGTCTCGCATTCCTTGCATCAACAAACCGAACGCACACATGAGAATCTGAAATCGCTGGCTGAGCGCTTGGCTGTTATTGATGCTGCAAATCAGCAAATCAGCTCGTTGGCCACGCAAGTGACAAGCCTCCAAAACATCCTATCTAACAAGACAGAAAGAGGGGCCTTTGGGGAGGTGCAGCTCGAAAATCTCGTGCGGACTGTTCTGCCACCGAATGCCTATCAATTCCAACAGCAACTCAGCAATGGCAAACGCGCTGATTGTGTGTTGCTGATGCCGAACCCGCCAGGGGATATTGTGATTGACGCGAAATTCCCGCTTGAGGCATGGCATCGTTTGCAGCAAGCCGAAGATGAGGCTAGTAAAGAAGCGGCCCGAAAAGCACTAGGGATTGCTGTCAAAGGGCATGTGAAAGATATCGCTGATAAATATATCTTGGCTGGTGAGACAGCAGAATCAGCCTGTTTGTTCCTGCCATCAGAGGCCGTCTATGCAGAATTGCATGCGCATCTGCCGCAGATTATCGAAGAGTCCTATCGCGCGCGTGTGTGGATTGTCTCGCCTACAACAATGATGGCGACCTTAAATACGGTACGGGCCATCTTACGTGATGCCCGCATGCGTGAACAAACCGCCCTTATTCAGGCAGAGATTATTAAGTTAATCGAAGATGTGGTGCGGTTGGATAAGCGTGTGGACCAGCTTGGCCGGCATTTCGGCCAAGCGCAGAAAGATATTGATGATATTCGAACCTCAACGGGAAAAATCACCAGACGCGGCGAGAAGATTGGGGAATTTGACGTGATTGAAGACGCGCCCTCTAACCCCCTTGCTGGTCAAAAAGACCTCTTATCTTAGTTTTGTAATTAGAGGTTTGTGCGCGCACGCATGGCTTGCGCCAATGTTCCCTCATCAAGGAAATTAAGCTCACCCCCAACAGGGAGGCCATGGGCCAATTTCGTGATCTTCACTTGGCAAGCCATCAGCTTTTCGGCAATGAAATGCGCGGTTGTCTGGCCATCAACCGTCGCAGATGTGGCCAAAATCACCTCACCCTCTGACGTTTCTGCCATAATCTGTTCGGCGCGTTTCACGAGCCTATCAATACCTAATTCAGCAGGGCCTCTGCCATCAAGCGCGCTGAGTGTGCCACCCAAAACATGATAGGTGCCAGCAAATACCCCTGCCCGCTCCATCGCCCATAAATCAGCGACATCTTCAATCACACAAATACGGGCATGGTCACGGCGGCTATCTAAACAAATGCTGCATTTATCATGTAAATCTAAATTGCCGCATTCAACGCAATGACGCACCTTATGCGCGACATCTGTCATTTCTTCAGCAAGCGGGATCATCATCGTCTGACGATTTTGCAGTAAATATAAGGCGGCACGTCGCGCAGAGCGAGGGCCTAGTCCAGGTAGGCGCGCTAGTCGTTTGATGAGATGATCAAGAGGTGTTTCCATAATTACTATGATGGCTCATTGCTAAAAGGGCATCTTAAAGCCAGGCGGCAACGGCAACCCACCTGTCAGCTCTTCCATTCGTCTGGCCTGCTCAGTCTCTGCCATTTGATAGGCTTGTTTAACAGCTACTTTAACTAGGTCTGCAACAAGGTCAGCATCTTCTGGTTGCATCAAATCAGGTGCGATCGTCAGCTCAACCAGCTCTTTGCGCCCATTCACGCTTGCTGTCACTTTGCCAGAGCCCGCATTCGCACTAAAGATCATCGCCTCTAATTCAGCTTGCAGCTCTTGCATCTTGCCTTGAATGCCTTGCACTTTTTGCATCATGGACGCCAGATTTCGCATCTATCCCTCTTATTTCTCTGATTGGTCTGTGTCGTCTGACATATCGGTCTGGAGTTCTGTTAGCGGCACGATATTTGTCACTTCTGCCCCCTCAAACTGGCCGATAATTTCTGCAACAAGCGGGTCTTTTGCCGCTTCTTGCCGTGCTGTTTGAGCGGCCTCTTCCTCTTGCTCTTTCAAGGTCTTCTCGGCAGGTCCCTGCCCTAGTGAGACTAAGAATGCATGTTCCAGATAGTGGGATAAGAATTTAGCCATTTTAGCGGGCAAATCTTCTGGTGCGCCATCTGCAAGGCTAATCTCAAGGTGGCTATCAGTCAGACTAATGACTTGCACATAAGAGCGAATATGCGCCGCTAGCACAAATTGCCCATCATCTTCACATAATGAGACAGCCTGCTGTAGGCTGTGAAGCTGCGGTGTCACCGGCTCTGGCTGTGGCGCTGGGTCAGCGGCTAATTGCGCGTGCGGCCCTGAAGAGGGGGCTGGCGGCATTGGTGGGGCTGCCTCACCTTGAGGCGCGGATGGTTGCGATGGCGCTGTCTGTGCCGGTGCAGCAGGGCTAGATGCTCCCGCTGGCGCGGTTGGCAATTTGGCAATAATCTCGGCTGGTGTTGGCATAGGCGCCGCATGGGCCAGGCGAATGATCAACATCTGTGCCGCAGCGCGTCCATTCGGGGCATGCTTGACCTCTTGATGACCTTTTAACAAAATCTGCCAAGCACGGCCAAGTTTCGCAATGCCTAGCTTGGCAAGAGAGGCGGTCAGTAAGGCCGTTGATTCAGGCAAATCTGCCATCGCAGAGCCTGCCGCATCCAATGAGGCAAAATGGGTCAGATCAAGAAGGTCGCTAATAATTGTCTCGGCATCAGCCCCGCGATTATCAGCTCTGGTAAAAGCGGCCAAGGCGGCGGCAACATCCCCACCTAGGGCAGATTGCAGAATATCTCCCACATCTTGGTCACCAGCATGACCAAGCATCTGTGCCACAGTTTCGGCGCTGATCGCATCGGCATTCATCGCAGCGGCTTGATCAAGCAATGATAATGAATCGCGAACTGAGCCTTCTGCGGCTCGTGCTATCATATGAAGTGCCTCTGGCTCCGCTGAGATGGCTTCTGCCTCGGTGATGGTGCTCAAATGTGCGGCGAGCGTCTCTACAGAGACACGGCGCAAATCAAAACGCTGACAGCGTGATAGAATGGTAACGGGCACTTTGCGAATCTCAGTCGTCGCAAAGATGAATTTTACCGCCTCTGGCGGTTCTTCCAATGTCTTGAGAAGTGCGTTAAACGCACTCTTTGACAACATATGGACCTCATCGATGATGTATATTTTGAAGCGCGCTGAGACGGGGCGATAAGCGGCCCCTTCAATGATGTCTCTGACATCATCTACACCTGTATTGCTGGCGGCATCCATTTCTAGAACATCGACATGACGTCCACCGGCAATGGCTTGGCACGGCTCACATGTCCCACATGGGTTGAGGGTCGGGCCGCCCGTACCATCTTGACCGATACAATTGAGGCCACGGGCCAAGATACGCGCTGTTGACGTCTTACCAACGCCTCTCACCCCTGTTAGCACAAAGGCATGGGCAAGGCGACCATGGGTAATTGCATTTTGTAGGGTGCGCACAAGCGCATCTTGGCCAATCAATCCTGTAAAATTATCAGGGCGATATTTACGGGCAAGAACACGATAGGCAGATGGACTTTGGTCAGACATGATGGCATCCGCGATTAATCTTGCGACATTTCTATCCTCATCACAGCCAAGTGATGCGATGAGACAGAGGTGGAAGACTGAACAACCCGTTAAAAATCTGCTGTGGCTGCTTCCTTTCGGACCTGACCTGGTAAACAGGACAAACGTCTATCCAGCCTTCCGCCTCGTAATATGGGCTATTGTGGCTAGTAAAACAAGTCTTTTGATAGGGTGATAATGCCGCGTTAGGCCTTACCGTTTTTCTGTAGGCGGAAAGGCGCAGACGGGTATGACCCCATGATTTGGATGCCGCCGCCTTCGCAGTAAAAAGCTAATTCTTCGAGGGCAAGCTTCATGGATGTATCTTCAACATGGCCCTCACAATCAATATAAAATTGCGCCGCTGATAAGCCGTCTCCAACCATATAGCTCTCAATTTTTGTGAGATTAATCCCGTTCGTTGCGAATCCGCCGAGCGATTTATACAACACCGCTGGTACCGATCTGACGCGGAAAACCATGGTCGTCATGTAATGCGTGTTAGGTTGCGCGGGTGCAATAGGACGCTCAGGGCACATGATCAAAAACCGTGTGGTATTGGCATCTTTATCTTCGATATTGGCTTGCAGAATATCGAGTCCATAAATATCAGCGGCTAAGGCAGAGGCAATGGCACCAATATGAGGCTTGCCCCAAGCTGCCACATCTTTGGCGCTGCCAGCCGTATCAGCATGGATCACAGGCTTGATGTTCAATGATTCAAGGCGGTTGCGGCATTGTGCCAACCCTTGCTCATGGCTATGAACCTCGGTAATGGCGTCTAAGGCGGCTCCTTTGATCCCCAATAATTGATGATTCACAGGCTGAAAATGCTCAGCAACGATTTGCAGGCCAGAATGCGGTAACAGGTGATGGATATCAGCCACGCGTCCTGCCGTTGAATTTTCGACGGGCACCATGGCATAATCAGCCCGACCTTCAGAAACAGCACGCATCATCTCAGAGAAGCTCTCGCAGGGCATGACATCAAAATCAGGCATGGCTGCTTGGCATGACATGTGAGAATAGGCGCCCAAAACACCTTGGAACGCGACTTTTGATGTGTGGCGCGGCATATCTATCATCTACTCGCTTCCCCTATCTGATGAGCCGATTATGACTGACTGTTATCAGATGCGGCTATGATTTGTCGAATCGCATCTAAATCTTCTGGCGTATCGACACCGCCCGGCGCCTCGTCAAGCCGCGCTGCACGGATCACCATGCCAGCCTCCAACGCGCGTAATTGTTCCAATTTTTCAGCTTGCTCCAAAGGCGAAGGCGGCAATGAGACAAATCGGGCTAGCGCCTCTCTTTGCCAGCCATAAAGGCCAATATGATGCCAGTAAGAATCCGCCCCATGGGGCACGCCAGCCCGGCTAAAATAATGGGCCCGTCCGGTTAACGCCTCATCATCATCCCAACTCATAACAGCTTTTACGACTTGCGACTTTGCCACCTCATCAGCTGTTGCTGGCGCCACCAAAGTCGCCAGATCGCAGCTTTCATCTTTGATGAGATGCGCGAGCGCTGAAATGGCGGCCGGTGTAATGGTCGGCAGATCACCCTGCAGATTGATAATTTGTTGATAGCGGCCGTCAGCATCGATGTGACAAAGTGCCTCAAAGATCCGATCAGAGCCTGAGGGATGCCCTTCATCAGTCATCACAGCCTGTCCCCCAATTGATAGGATGTGATCATAGATATCGGTGTGATCAGTTGCCACAAAGACAGGGGCGATATCAGCGCTAACCGCTTGATTCCACACATGTTCTATCAAAGGCTTGCCAGCAATATCAGCCAAGGGTTTGCCAGGTAGGCGGCTAGCGGCCATGCGCGCTGGTATTAAAATAATCATCGTATCACTGCTCATCATGCGCCATTAGTTCCACAAAACGAGAAAGCGTGCAAAAGAAAATGATATATCCGCACTAGATGACTTGAGAAAATGAGGCGCATCAGATATAGAAAAGCGGGAAATTGTTTCACCACTTTTGCTGCAGACGCAGCTACGGATAGGGACTAAGGGGAACATCACAATGGATGAACTCAAATTTAATAAGATTTTTGCAGGTGTATTGCTAGCAGCGCTTTTGATGATGGCTGGCGTGAAATTGGGCGAAGTGCTTGTGCCATCTCATCATGGCCATGGTCATGATGAAGCCAAGGGCCATGCCTACCCGATTGAGGTCACAGAAGTAGCATCAACAGCTGCAGCTGCTGCACCAGCTGGCCCAGAGCCGATTTTGGCGTTGCTGGCTGAGGCCGATGTCGCAGCAGGCATGAAATTGGCGAAGAAATGCACCGCCTGCCACGTTTTTGACGAAGGTGGCGCCAATAAGGTAGGCCCTGCGCTATATAATATTGTAAATGCTGATAAGGGCGCGGTTGCTGGCTTTGGCTATTCAACAGCGTTGGCTGAATTTGGCGGCGGATGGGATTATGATGCGCTGAACCAGTTCTTATATAAGCCAAAAGCCTATATTTCTGGCACAAAGATGAATTTTGCTGGTCTGAAGAAGCCACAAGATAGAGCTAATATGATTGCCTATCTGCGTAGCCTCTCAGGCGCACCAGCTGCGCTGCCAACAGATGCTGAGATCGCATCTGAGGCGCAGTAAGACGAGGATGTGACTGGCATGAATGCCGCGCAATCTTCATATGATATTACCAAGCTGGCAGGGTCTCTTGCCAGCTTTTGTTTTGCCTCACGCCCTGTGATTGCAAAATATTTCCGCCAGAATATCACCATCGAAGGCAAGGCAGATGCTAGTCCTGTGACAAGGGCGGATAAAGAGGCAGAAGCCGCCATTCGGGCCCTGATTGCGCAAGATTATCCTGACCATCAAATTGTCGGCGAGGAAGAAGGCGGTGTGGCCTCTGGCCTTTGTGATTGGGTGATTGACCCGATTGATGGGACGCGCGCGTTCATTTGCGGCAAACCTACTTTTGGAACATTAATCGCGCTTGTGGACCATCATGTGCCAATTGCTGGTGTGATTGATATGCCGATGATGGATGAGATCTATATTGGGGTGAAGGGGCAAGGCGCAACCTGTAATGGCGTAGCTATCCATACCTCTGCCCATAGAGACCTTGCTAATGTCAGACTGGCGTCAACTGCGCCAGAAGCATTATCAGATGAGGCACTGTCCAGATTTCAGGCCCTTGCCGCGCGTTGCCTCACAGCGAGCTGGGGCGGTGATTGTTATAATTATGCGCTGCTAGCGGCTGGTCATATTGACCTTGTGATTGAGCATCAATTAGCCAGCCATGATATAATGGCGCTGGTGCCAGTGATTGAAGAAGCGGGTGGTATCGTCACTGATTGGCAAGGCAAGCCCGTCACATTAGGGCAAACAGGCTCGTTAATCGCAGCAGCGAATGAAGCGCTTCACCAGCAGGCTTTGGAGGCGATGACCTCATGAGTGTGCTAACAGAAGAGACACTCATTGTTGGCTATTATGATGATGCGGCAGAAGCCTCTCGCCGTGAAGCGTGGCAAGCGCGTTTGCAACCTTATTTACCGCAATTAAAATTAGTACCTCTTCAATCTGAGCAAGCACAAGACGCCATTGCTGTAACAGTTTGGAAACCACCACATGGTGTGCTGGCATCTCTGCCTCATTTGAAGGGGATCATTTCGCTTGGCCAAGGGGTTGATCATGTTTTGGCCGATCCGAGCTTGCCACCACACGTGCCTTTGGTGCGGTTAGTTGATCCTGATATGTCTGTGGCGCTTGGCCATTGGGTGTCATTGGCTGTCTTATCTCATATTCGCAAAGCCGGTGATTATCGGGCGTTGCGTGCGAGACGGGAATTCCGGCCACTACCCCAACGTGAGGCCCAAACGGTCAAAATTGGCCTTTATGGTGTTGGGGCAATTGGGGCTGAGGTGGCGCGTCAATTGCAAGCCTTGCATTTTGATGTGACAGGTTATGTCTCAGCGCCGCGCAGTGATAAGGCTATGCGCTATTACCATGGGTCAGATGGTTTTGATCAGATGTTAGCAGAGATGGATATTCACATCTGTGTCATGCCGCTCACCGATGAGACAAGAGGGTGCTTCAATCAAAGCAGCTTTTCAAAAATGAAAGTTGGCGCCTATTTTATCAATGCGGGGCGTGGGGCGCATGTGGTGGAAGAGGATTTGCAGCAGGCCATTAGCGCCGGTCATTTAGCAGGGGCGTGTCTTGATGTATTTGTCGATGAGCCATTGCCACCCTCACATCCTTTCTGGGAAAACCCCCATATTGATATCTGGCCGCATGTCGCAGCACAGACCAACCCGAATACGGCCGCCCAACAAGTGGCAAACGCGATCTATGCTTTTGCCACAGGTCAGCCTGCACAGAATATCGTTGATAGGCAAAAGGGCTATTAGCCAGCGGCTAGCTCTTTGATATAGCTGTAGCAGGCACGCAATCCCATAGCCTCGCCGCCACGCGGGCGTCCCGGGCGGCTGGAAAGATTCCATGCCATCACATCAATATGCGCCCAATTCACCTCTTTGCCGGTAAAGCGTCGTAAGAATAAAGCTGCGGTAATGGCGCCGCCATATCCTGATTGTCCGGTGCTTGATAAGGCCATATGACCGGCATCTAGGAAGCGCTCATAAGGCTCGAATAACGGCAATTGCCACACCGGATCATCCGTTGCAAGGCCACATGCCATGAGACGCTGTGCCGTCTCTGCCTCATTACAGAATAAAGCTGGGCATTCAGTACCAAGTGCCACACGCGCAGCCCCTGTCAAAGTGGCAAAATCAAGCAAGAAATCAGGCTTGTCCTTGATGGCTAAATCAAGCGCATCAGCGAGCACAAGCCGTCCCTCTGCATCGGTATTGCCGACCTCTACTTTGATGCCAGCGGCTGTATCAATCACATCCATAGGGCGCATCGCTTTTTCAGAGACAGCATTCTCAGCGGCCGCGATCAGAACGCGTAATCTAACAGGTAATTGGCTATGCATAATCACAGCTGCGAGACCCAAGACATGCGCCGCGCCGCCCATATCTTTTTTCATCATTTCCATCGCCTTAGATGGCTTCAAATCAAGGCCACCAGAATCAAAGGTAATACCTTTTCCCACAAGCGTAATCGCTGGCCCCGTGTCACCCCACGAAAAATCAATGAGGCGCGGCCCAATTTCTGCCGCACGACCCACGGTGTGAAGGGCGGGGAAGCGGGCTTCGCATGCCGCGCCTGTGATAACTTCACAGTTAGCGCCATAATGATGGGCAAGGGCCACAGCTTCATCAGCAAGCTGTGCTGGTGTCATTTGGTTGGCTGGTGCATTGATGAGATCGCGGCAGAAGCTGATACCTTCATAGAGTGCGGCAATTTCATCATCAAAGCCAGTGGTGAGAGACGCCACATCACGGCTTACACCTTCTTTGGGGACCTGATATTGGGCAAGGGCAAAACCAAGTGTAATTTGTTGTAAATCTGCGGCTGAGAGGTCATCACCATAGGCCGCCAGTGCGAAGGGCTGTGCCGGTAGAATATGAGCGGCCGCAGCGGCCTGCCAAATAAGACTATCTGTGACAATCAGATAGCCCATCGCAATATGACCTGTCTCATCAAGTAACAAACCAGCTGTCCCACCAGATAAGGTGATATTTTGCGAGGCTAAGATTTGTTGATGAAAGGCAGATAAGCCATCATGCCAGCTCTGGCTGTTAGCGTGAGAGATCACCCATAAGGTAGGGGCGCTGTCAGTGTCTGCTGTGGCAAGCTGATAGGCGGTATCGGTGTAAAAAAGCGCTGACATAGGAAGCCTTTCATGGTGATGCCCATGCGGGGTCTAGACGGTGGATAATCTGCGATAGAGCTGTGGCAAGAACCAGGTAAGCGATATGCCACGCATCGCTAAATAAAGGATAAAGGCAATCACGACACCGTCAAGGGCTCCGGCTGGAAAAGCCAAAGGGGCGTCCCCAAAATAGCCAAAGAGCCATAAGCTGCCCACAAAGGTAGTGAAAGATATCATCATACTATTGCGCAAGGCATGGCCTAAGGCCGCACCAATGAAAATACCATCCATTTGAAACGCCAAGACAGAGAGAGGTGCCAGAAGAAGCACATAGAACCACAGCCCATCCATATAGGCGATCACCTCACTTTGCGAGGTAAGAAGCGATAAGATCACAGGCTTGGCTATCCATAAAAAGGCGGTGATGATCAGGCTGACGAGGAAGGCAAGGCTCGTCGCACGCCAGATCGTTTGTGACAATAAGGCTTTATCATCACGCCCGACAGCGGTACCAACAAGGGCCTCACTAGCATGCGCAAAGCCATCAAGGGCATAGGCAATCATAAAAAAGATGACCATGGTGACCTGCAGGCTAGCGAGGGCGACATCCCCTGTTTTGCCGCCACTTGATAGTAAGATAGCTTCTACCAAATAGAGCAATAAGGTTCGGATGAGGATATCTCGAGACAAGCTCGCATAGGCCCGCCAACCCCCTCGGGTGAGCGCATCTCTCAGACGGAAGAACCCAGCTAAATAGCGGGCAAAGTGTCGGTGCACAAAGGGCAGGATACACACTAGTCCGACCCAATTGGCAATCACAGAGGCCAAGGCCACACCTTGAATGCCAGCATCAAATCCCAACACAAAGACAAAATTCAAGAGGATGTTGAGGCCATTGACGAGTAATAGCTGCACCATCCCAATCCGCATGGATTGTAGACCATAGAGCCACCCTAACAGCGCTGTGTTCATCAAAATGGCAGGCAGCGCAAAAAGCTGGATGGCGATATAATCAACCATATAGCCTTCCACGGCATCAGAGGCTGGTAAAAAGATAAGCGATAATGAGATCAGGGGATCATGTGCGAGCAGCGCGATAAGACCAGCGCCCAGGCCGATCATCAACCCTCTTTGCAACGGACGAAGGATCGCTGCTTCATCACGTTTCCCATAGGCTTGTGAGGTGAGGGCCGTGGTGCTCATCCGCAAGAAGGAGAACAGCATCACGATAAAATGCACTACCAAGGTGCCAAGGGCGACGCCGCCAATGCCGGCCGGGTCAGGCAGATGCCCCATCATCGCCGTATCAGCGGCCCCAACAAGTGGCTGTGATAGGTTTGAAATCATAATGGGCCAAGATAAATGCCAAATATGAGACCATTGCGCTTGCTTATGAGGGGGAATGGTAGAGGTGTGAGCGTCAGACATGGCCGGATTATGCCAATGATGGGTGCAGAAGACTAGCGCTATTTCCTGCGATCGCACTTATCCTCTATTTTATTAATTGATTGTATCTAAGGGGCATTTTGCTTTATCCTAGACAGGATTTTTACCATTGGTTAAGCCCATAGGGGACGTCCCTGTCATGCCACCTATTCAACGACCGGCCTCCCTCTCTGATGTGGGTCAAATCCTTGCCCAGCTTGTGCGGATGAAATCTGTAATAGTGCTGCTATTGCTGATGGTGGCAGGGATGGTCTTATGGGGGCATAGCCAGCTGGCACCCATTGACAGAGACGAGGCGCGGTTTGCCCAGGCCTCTAGTCAAATGCTGGCCTCAGGTGATTTTATTACCATCAAATTCCAAGATGAGTATCGGGCTAAAAAGCCGGCTGGAATCTATTGGTTACAAACTGTGTCGGCGGCGTTGTTTGGTGAGGATGATATTGCCAGCTATCGCCTGCCATCTCTCGCTGGGTTTTTAGCGTCTTTATGTCTTATCTATCTGATAGCGCGGCAAATGAACCTCACTGCCTGGGGCGGGGCTGGCCCGCTGATGGCTGCCTTGCTTCTTGCCAGTAGTTTTATTGTCTATGCTGAGGCGCATTTGGCCAAAACAGATGCGTTTCTCTTGGCGCTTATCCTGTGGCAGCAATGGGCGTTATTCGATATTTATCGCCGCCGTTTTGAGGGACAGGCTGGGGCAGCGATAACACAATTTTGGATCGCCATGGGCCTGACCATTCTGGTCAAAGGTCCAATTGGCCCGCTTGTCGCCTTTAGCACGATCATGGGGCTTAGCCTGTTTGATAGGTCGCTCGTTCTCTGGCGGCATATCCGTCTATGGCGCGGCTTGCTTATCACAGCTATCATCGTGGCGCCTTGGGCTATCTCAGTCCAAATTGCGACGAATGGCGCTTTTTTAGATATTGCTATCAAGGCAGACTTCCTAGCAAAAGTGCAATCAGGGCAAGAATCACACGGGGCCCCTTTTGGGACCTATCTCCTTATCTTAGGCCTGATCAGCTTTCCTGCCTCTTTATTTTTCAGCCAGCTTGCTTTGTTTGATACAGCCACATGGCGCTATGATAAAGTGCGGTTTTTAGTGGCGTGGGCAGCGGGCTATTGGGTGCTCATAGAGGCAACGCCGACCAAATTGCCGCATTATATTTTGCCGGCTTTACCCGCCTTATTCTTACTAGTCCTTGTCGCCTTTTTACATGCTGCAGCCGAGAGCAAGCCGCGGCGTATCGCACGGCTCATCATAGCAGCCATCGCGGGTGTCTCTGGCCTCTTACTCTCTGGCTTTTTGGTTTATGGTGCGTTGCGTTTTGGGTCTGGTAATGCCTTCTTTTTATCATTGCTTGGTGTTTTGATTACCGGCGGTTGTTTGGTACTGTGGTGGCACTGGTATAAGGCCCCGCAATCTGGTGTGATGATGCTAACACTTATGGGGGGTGTGCTGCTTCATATGGTCGTGATAAGCGGTATCATCTCTGCTAGCCATCAGCTTCATGTTTCAACAGCGCTCCAAAAAGAGGTGATGAAAATTGCGGCTACCCCACCCGTGATTGGTGCGGCAGGATATCATGAGCCGTCTATGGTATTTTTGCTTGGCAAAGACACGCTGCTTATCACCGAACAAGAGGCGGCTCTGCTGTTGGCTGAGGCACCGCAATCTTTGGTCATCATTGAAGGGCGAAAGAAACAAGCCTTTTCTGATACGATTCAGAAGCTTGGTATCTCTGTAACAGAGGTGGGGCGTGTGACAGGCTTTAATATCTCACGCGGTCAAGATGTGACATTACTTCTCTATCAACGCCGGCCTTAATGCGCGTGTTATTGTCAAGATCACACGAAGTTTGACGCCATCTCATTATCTTTGTACAACAAGGCCGTAGAACGAGTAGCGCCAATGCGCATAAGGGACAAAATCGTGGCTTCTTCACCATCTCATTCTGACGCCGGGGCGGCTATTTCAAACGGCAATGTGGCTATTACACAACAAGCCTGTGATATCTCTGTCATTGTACCAGTGATGAATGAGGCTGGTAATATTGCGCCTTTGATTGCTGAAATTGCTGAGGCGTTATCTGGTCGTGATTTTGAGATTATTTATATTAATGATGGGTCTGATGATAGTTCGGCAGCCGAACTAACAGCGGCGCTTGCAACTACACCAGAATTACGTGTCTTGCATCATGCCACTCGCGCGGGTCAATCAGCGGCTATTCGCTCTGGTCTATTGCGGGCACGAGGCGCGCTCATTGGCGTGCTAGATGGGGATGGCCAGAATGTGCCAGCTGATCTGCCGCATTTGATCACGCAGCTTGAAACCATTCGCCCAGCCAGAGGTATGGCAGGTGGTGTGCGCACCAAACGCCAAGATAGTGCAATGCGCCGACGGGCATCTGGGGTCGCACGTTTTGTGAGACGGCGGTTCCTGAAAGATACCCATCCTGATTCTGGCTGCGGCATTAAGGTTGTCGATCGCGATATATTCTTACAATTACCCTTTTTTAATCATATGCATCGGTTCATGCCCACTTTGGTGAGGCGCGCGGGCGGTGAGGTGTTGGCTGTGCCAGTTGCGCATCGGGCGCGCTCTGTTGGGGCATCAAAATATACCAATTTGAACCGTGCGCTTGTCGGGTTGGTTGATGTGCTTGGTGTGATGTGGCTATTATTGCGCGCTGATAAATCTAACGCTGTCTCAGAGCAGCGTATCGAGGAGTAAGAGACCTTATGATTGCCCTTCTCTCAGATATGATTGGTAGCGCCGCGCTAGCAATCTCCGCCACGTTGGTCATGATTTTTCCGTTCTTACCAGCTTCAATGGCACAATCACCAGAGCAGCTCATGATCATTGTTGGTTTTGGCGGCCAAGCGCTGTTTGCAAGCCGTTTCATCATCCAATGGATTCGTTCAGAGAAAGATAAGAAATCTGTCATCCCAGTGGCCTTTTGGTATTTCTCAATTGGCGGCGGGACGGTGCTATTACTGTATGCCATTTGGCGCCAAGACCCTGTGATTATTTGTGGTCAGGGTCTTGGGCTCTTTATCTATGCGCGCAATCTTTATTTTATTCTGCGGCCGCAAACAGAAGATAGCGCGACTTAGAGCGCTGTCTCTGCCATCTGCATGATCAGGTGCCATTGGGCGTCATTCACAGGCACAACTGATAAGCGTGACTGACGGATAAGGGCAAAATCTTCTAATGCTGGCTCAGCCTTCATTTCTGCTAAGGTGACAGGCCGTGCGACAGTTTTCACGGCACGTACTGTGACCATGCCAAAGCGTCCAGAGGCGTCTGTTGGATCAGGATGATAGCGTTCAATCACATCAACGATTCCAACAATCCGCTTTTCATTGACAGAATGATAGAAAAAGCCAAGATCGCCGATTTCCATGGCTTTCATATTATTTGAGGCTTGGTAATTGCGCACACCGTCCCAGCCTTCGCCCGCATCACCCTTATCAAGTTGGTTCTGCCATGACCAAGTGTTTGGTTCTGATTTAAATAGCCAATAAGCCATTTGATGTCTCCCTGTTATGATGGTGCTATTCTTGTACGGTTGGCCGCGCTAACAGATCTGTGATGATAGGCTGCAACGCAGCCCCGCTCAGCGCTTTGGTAACGGCCTGTGTGAGTGGCATATCAACTTGTTCATATCGGGCGCGCTGTGCCAATAAGGGGGCGGTGCGTGCGCCCTCACTTAAGGCATCTGGAATGGTGGTGCCAGCCCCAAGCGCCAGACCATAGGCCATATTGCGAGAATGAGGTCCGGCGGCGCTCAAGACAAGATCACCAATGCCAGCCAAACCGCTCATTGTTTCAGCGTTGCCACCCAATGCTTGGACAAGCCTGTTTGTTTCTGCCACACCTCTAGTGATGAGGGCCGCCCTTGCATTATCGCCTAGGGCAAGCCCTGTGCAGATGCCAGAGGCAAGAGCGATAACATTTTTCACAGCCCCGCCAATCGCTACGCCAATAGGGTCATTGCCATGATAGAGGCGGACGGCGCTATCTGCGAAATCATCACACATCTGGTGGGTGAGGGCCGTGTCATCACTTGCCGCCACAAGCGCAGCGGGAAGGCCTTGTATCACCTCATCGGCAAAGGATGGCCCTGACAATAAGCCATAGGGACGCGCGGGATGGTTCTGGCTCATATATTCGTTCAGGAACAAGGCGCCTTTCTGCTGATCCTCAATCAACCCCTTAGCGCATAAAATGACGGGACAGTCTTTTGCGGCATGCTGGGTGATGAGAGAGAGCGCCTCTTTGGTCGCTGATGCTGGTACCACGAGATAGATGATATCCGCCTCTTTCAAACTATCTGGGTCAGTTGTGGCTGATAGCGGATGAGGTAAGGTGATCATTGGCAATCGTGGCACCTGACATTCTGCTAAGGCACGGGCTGTTTCACCGTCCCTAACAAGGCAGCTAACGCGATGTGTTTTTGTCAGGATAGTTGCGATCGCCGCTCCCCATGCGCCACCGCCAATCACAGATATGCGTCTTGTCATGGGCGTACCCCTCTGCCAGGAGGTGGCGGGGCATTATCATCAAGAGGCCAGCGCGGGCGCGGGGCAAAATCGGTCGAGGAGGCTTTGCCGCGCGCAAAATATTCAACCCCTGCCCACGCAATCATCGCGGCATTATCGGTACAAAGGTGCGGCGGTGGCACAACGAGGGTGCATCCGGTGTCACGGCATAACGCCTCTAGCGCGGCGGCAATGGCTTGATTGGCTGCGACGCCCCCTGCCACAACAAGCTGAGGATTGGCGGCAAAGGCCTCATCTGTCATGGCCTGCGCAATCGCACGGCTAACGCGGTCCGCGAGGCAATCTGTGATTGCGGCTTGCAATGATGCGGCATAGTCGGCAATGCTAATCGTTGTGCCATGTTTTTCAATTTGTTGGGCGATGGCTGTTTTCAATCCTGAGAAAGAAAAATGCGCATGGTCAGCCCCCTTCAAGGGGCGTGGTAGCTTCACCGCTTTGGGATTTCCCTCTTTGGCGGCTTGTTCCAAGGCAGGGCCCCCAGGATAGCCTAGTCCTAAAATCTTCGCCGCTTTGTCGAATAGCTCACCAGCGGCATCATCCATGGTTGTGCCAACACGTTCATATTGTCCTACCTCTCTTACCAGCAAGAGCTGTGTATGTCCGCCAGAGACCAGCAGAAGGAGATAGGGGAATGGCGTATCATTGGTCAGACGCGCTGTGAGAGCATGACCTTCTAAATGATTGATCGCAAAATAAGGTTTATCATGAAAGCGGGCCATCGCTTTGGCAGCAACTGTTCCCACGAGCACGCCGCCGATTAAGCCTGGTCCCCCGGTGGCCGCTACCCCATCAATGTCATCCCAGCTCAGGCCTGATTCTGCGAAGGCTTTGGAAATCACAGGCTCAAGCGTATCTAAATGGGCCCGAGCGGCAATTTCAGGCACGACCCCGCCATGCTGGGCGTGGAGGGCCGAGGATGAGGCGATAATATTGGCATGAATAACCTTGTCGCTAGCAACAATTGCCGCCGCGGTTTCATCACAAGAACTCTCAATACCGAGGAGGCAGAAAGGGGTCTTTTTTGCTGTCAAAGAGCCAGTCATATGCGGTATATCCATCCATTATGGGGGCGTGATTTTTCGATTTTTCCCTTGCATCTCTTTCATACATCATTAGACAGGTGGCATGGAACCCTATTCTGAATTCTTTGCTGATAAGCCGTTGCGTTTGGTCACGAGACGCTCTCCGTTAGCGATGGTCCAAACAGAGATGGTCGCCTCACTGCTTGGCAAGGTGCCTCATGACATTATTGGGATCTCAACAAGAGCGGATGAAGTCATTGATAGGCCGTTGGTTGAGATTGGTGGCAAAGGCTTGTTCGTCAAAGCGCTAGAAGCTGAGTTAATGGCGGGACAAGCTGACTGTGCGGTCCATTCTCTTAAAGATATGGAAACCACCTTGGCGCCACAAACAGAATTAGTGGCTGTGTTGCCGCGGGAAGATAGGCGTGATTGCCTCGTCGGGCCGTACCTCACAATCGCTGATTTACCGCAAGGTGCCATTGTCGGAACATCATCTGTGCGCCGTGCCTTCATTTTGCGGCATTATCGCCCAGATCTGCAGATTGAATTATTACGTGGTAATGTTCAACGTCGCCTCTCGCGTCTCGCCGATGGGCATTATGATGCCATTATTTTGGCGAAAGCAGGGCTGTCGCGTCTTGGTATGGAAGATGTTGGCACAGCGATTCCTGAAAGCGTGATGATGCCATCTGCCTCGCAAGGGGTAATTGCCTTGCAAATTGCCACACAAGATCAAGCGCGGGCTGAGGCCATGCGCAACCTCTTTCAAACTTTCCATTGCCAAGAGACATTTCTTGCCATTACAGCAGAACGTGCCTTACTTGACCGTCTCGATGGCTCGTGTCGTACCCCCATTGGGGCGATGGCAGATAGGCTTCCCTCAGGCGAGCTTCACTTGCAAGCCTGTGTGCTAAGCGCTGATGGGGCAGCAAATTATTCGGCCGAAGCAACAGGGGCCAGCACTGATCCGGCCGCACTTGGGGTTGCAGTGGCAGAGCAGCTATTGGAAAAATGTGGCGGCCCTGGTTTCTTGGCTTAGGGATGCCATCGCCCCAGTTGTTTCGTAAATGCCGCTAGGCAAGCCCCTCACTCTGCGATAGCTTAAGGTAATGCTACCAAACAGGGCGATTTGAGATGTTCTTATCTTTACGCGATAAAGAATTTGCTGAAGAAGATAGACGCATTCTGGCGCGCTATGGCGTCTCTCTTTTGCCTTGTCCGATGCAAGAGGTCAGATATCGCCCCCTTACTGCGCATGGCCTCAGAGATGCCGGCGGCATTCTGCTGACAAGCCCGAAAGCAGCTTTGGCTTTGCCGCTGGCTGATGAAAGCGCACGCCCCGTATTTTGTGTAGGACGGCGCACCGCGGCATTAGCACGTGCGAAGGGATATCAAGAAGTATGGGCGGGGCCTGATAATGCGGCAGCATTGGCTGAGGCAATGAAACAGAAGTCATTACCAGGGCGTATCTTATGGCTGCGCGGTAATAGTGTGAGTTTTGATTTTGTCTCTGCCCTTGCCGGTACCTGTCACATAGACACGCAGATAGGTTATGATTTAGAAGCAAGAGTTGACTTGCCAGAGGCTGTGCAGGCTGCGTTTGCGGCTGGTCACATCAAAGGTGTGATGGGTTTGTCACAAGGTCAGATTGAAATATTTGACAGCCTGATCGAAGCGGCACATCTTACAAAATGGCGCACAGACATCCCTTTGTTTGTGATATCGCATCGGGTGGCTGAGGCCGCTGGTAGCTGGACAAATATCGTGATTTCACGGCGCAAACGACCTGTGTCAGTCCGCGCCGCTATCGCCTGTTATGACAGACAGTAAAGGACAGCCTCGGCATGAGTTCAACAGATCACACCCCTACCACCCCTGAGGCGGAAGACGATATCATTGAAGGGCAAGCCGAGGTGAAGGACCCAAAACAGTCTGCGTCTCCCTCGACGGCATCTGAACAAGCCGCGCCACGGCAAGGTCAGACGGGCGGACGGCTAGGCCGGTGGTTGGCCGGTTTATGCGCAGTGATGGCCTTGTTGCTAGCTGGCTATACAAGCTGGCAATTTTATGAGCTGTCTTCTTATGATGACGCAGAAAAAGCACATTATGAGGCTGAGCTATCAGCGGTAAAGGCAGAGCTTACCAGCCTCTCGCAACGCTATATCGATTATGACGCCGCATTGGCGCGCACCCAGTCAGAGATTACAGAGTTGCGCCAGCAAATAGAGCGCCTTGCTGAAAAGGGAGCAGCAAATGCCCCGTCAGAACGCGACGGCCTGTCGGCAGAGGCGCTGATGCTCATCATGCTTACAGAACGGCTTCATGCCGGGCAAGATATCTCTCATTTTGCCTCTCTTATCTCCGCGATGCCGGCCCTGTCCTATCAATCAGAGTTAGAAGACATCCTGACATTGGCAGGACAATCCTCGCATCATAAGTTGCAGCAAGAGGCCAAGGAATTGTGGGATATAACAGAGCAACCAGCAAAAGATACAACCCCTTTATCCAGCATCTCAGGGTGGTTTGCCGATCTTGTCAAATTACAACCAGTTGAGGGCACGTCGCATAAAGCTGATGTCGCAGAGCCTCTTGTGCCATTTGATCCTGCCTTATCTCTTTCGGCATTGATGACCCTTATATCAGACCAAGATACCGAACAAGCTGCTTTATGGCTGGTAAAAGCGCGTGCTAGGATAGAGGCAGAAACCAAGGCACAATTGTTGATGCAAGCAATAATGCTGTCTCAGCAGGAGGACGCATCATGATATTACGGCTCAGTATTTTTCTTGTTATTGCGATCTTGGTATCCTTTGCAGCGAGCTGGCTTGCGCAACAGCAAGGCACCACAACTATCACTTGGCTTGGCTATCAAATGGAGGTGATGACCTCTTATGCCGTTGTTGCGATTGGCGCTTTGGCAGTGATGGCCATTTTTGTCGACCGTATCATACGTGCACTTGTGTCATGGCCGCGCCTATTCTCACAAGGCTGGCAGCAACGCAGGCGCCAAAAAGGCGAAATGGCACTCTCACTGGGATTTGTAGCTCTTGCCGCAGGTGATCATCACACAGCTACTCGCCAAGCAAAACGCGCTGAAAAATTATGTGACCAAGCCATTTTAACAGATTTGCTAGCGGCGCAAGCGGCGCATGCGAAGGGTGATATCAAGGCGGCAAAAAGCTATTTTCAAAAATTAGCGAAGGGCAAAGAGACAGCCTATTTTGGTGAATTAGGGCTCATGCGCTTATATCAAACAGCGGCTAATCAAGGAGATGAAGCCGCGCGCCTTGCGATGACAGATGCGGCTCAAAATGCCTTTGCCCTCATGCCACAGTCAGCTGAGGCAGCGAAAATTATGATGCAGCAGGCGCTGCAAGATGGCGCATGGGACGAGGCGCGTGATGCGCTTCGTATCTGCATGAATCACGGTGGCGCTGAGGCGGCTCACTATCGGTCTGAGGCGCAAGATCTCTATGTGAAGCTGACGACACATCTTGCCACAGAGGCGCGCACCGCCCACGCGGTAAAGCAGGCCCGCACTTTGCTAGATGAAGCCCTTGGTCTTGCCCCTGACTTTGTTCCAGCCTTTCTAGCAAAGGGTCAGCTCTTACATGAAGCAGGAGATAAAAAAGGCGCGCGACGTTTGGCTGATATCGCGTTTCGACGCGCCCCTCAGAAAGATACGCTTGCGCTCCAGCAAATGGTCCAAGATCACAATGAAGGCCAGCTTATCTCTCACTTGATGAAGCTTGCCGCTAAATCCAACCATAAAGATGAGGCGTATGAGGCGATTGCTGTCTATGCGGTAGAGGTTGGTATTTGGGCATCAGCCTCGCAGGCCTTGTCTCACTTATCGGCATTCTATCAGCCTACCAATAGCTATTATATGGTACAGGCTGCCATCGCAGAAGGCACCGAGAAACCAGAAGATGCTGCGCAAGCGATGACACAAGCCGCCCATGCGCCGCGTGCGGCTCATTGGCAGTGTGAGAGTTGCGGCTATGCGCCTCATGATTATGCTTTTTTATGCAAAATGTGTGGCACCGCTGCCTCGCATAGCTGGCACCGGCCAAATGTGACTTTGCCCCCAATCGGCGTGGCACATGACGGAGAGGGTGAAGAGAAAGCTCAGGCACCAGATACACAAACGCCGCCCATCATTCAATCGGCGGCGCCTGCTTCATCATAATGAGTCAGATTGAGTCATCGCTTTTCAGGTATGAGCCCGCGTGGTGCAAAGCGCAAGACGAGCAACAAGACAATCCCCATGGTCATGAGACGCATATGAGCGGCCGCATTGAGAAGATGTGTGCGTAGCCAATAATCTTCGGCCATGCCAGATGTAACAAGTTCCATCAGCATTAACCCAACAGGCTCAGCCTCAACCCAGGCAAACCAAATCACAAAGCCGCCTAGGACAGAGCCCCAATTATTACCAGAGCCGCCTACAATGACCATCACCCAAATCAAGAAGGTAAAGCGTAATGGCTGATAAGAGGCAGGCGTAAATTGCCCATCAAGGGTGGTGAGCATGGCGCCAGCAATACCGATAACAGCAGAGCCTAAGACAAAAACTTGTAGGTGACGGCCTGTCACATTTTTGCCCATGGCCTCAGCAGCTGTTTCATTATCTCTAATAGCCCGCATCATGCGGCCCCACGGTGAATTCAAGGCCTTTTCAGACAGATATAGAATGATAAGTAAGACACCACCAAAGAGGAATGCGTAGCATAATTTAACGATGATAGATGAAAATTCAATCAGCGGAATATTTGCGCTCGCGGCTAATTCTTGGAAGAAAGGTGAGTTCTGAATATTCACCTCATAAGGCACAGGGCGCGGCAGCCCGATGACATTCTTCACACCTCTTGTCATCCAATCTTCGAATTTCAAGACAGCGATGATGATCTCTGAAATACCAAGCGTGGCAATCGCAAGATAATCAGAGCGCAAGCCCAAGGCGACTCTGCCAACCACATAGGCAGCGCCAGCGGCAAAGACACCGCCAACAAGCCATGAGACGAGAATAGGTAGGCCTAAACCACCCAAATAACCAGATGTGGCAGGGTTGACCAGTTCAATGGCTTCGGTTGCGGGGCCATAAAAGGCGCGTGCCACGAAATAACCCAAGCCCCCTAAGGCGGCCATTGCAAGAAGGCGCTGGCGCCCTTGTAAGCGCGGATAGACGAGGCGCATGGCCACAATCGTTGCAATGAGCACAAGCCCAGCAAAAATAATGCCAGCCCCGCCAGCTTCCCAGGCTTCTTGGACTGGTGGTGCAGACACTAACACAGCGGCTAATCCGCCAAGCGCAGCAAAGCCCATCACGCCCACATTTAACAGACCTGCATAGCCCCATTGGATATTCACACCAAGCGCCATCACGGCTGAGATGAGGCATAGGTTCACAATCGCAAGTGAGAGGTTCCAACTTTGCAGGAAGCCAACCAGCATGAGCAGTCCCGCCATGCCAGAGAAGAGGAGTAAATTACGATTCATCATCATAGTGTTTGCCCCTTAAAGATACCGGTTGGTCGTACCAACAGCACAATGACAAGCACGGTGAATGATACGGCAAATTTATAATCAGTAGACAGCAATTGCATAAAGCTCTCAGGTGCCCAGCCATCAGGTAATAAATATCCCAAGAAGCGCTTATAGGCGAAGGTGATTAAAACCTCAGATAAGGCAATGACAAAGCCACCAGCAATGGCGCCAAGTGGGTTGCCTAACCCTCCAACAATGGCTGCTGCAAAGATAGGCAGCAAGAGCTGCAAATAGGTAAACGGCTTATAACTCTTATCTAGCCCGTATAATGTGCCGGCAATCGTGACCAAAGCACCAACCAAAATCCATGTGATCATGACCACACGGTCAGGATTAATCCCTGACAAAAGCGCCAGATTTTCATTATCAGAATAGGCGCGCATTGATTTGCCAGTGCGTGTTTTGTTGAGGAAGTAGAACAGCGCAATCACACAAAGCACGGTGACAACAACTGTGATGCCTTGTGTCATCTTAATCGATAAGCCTTGGCTTAACCCTGTGATTTCCTTAAAGGTCCGCGCTTTGATGATAAAGCGCTCACCATCTGTAAAGTTCCGATCTTGAGGGCCGATAATAAAACGAATGAGTCCATTATAGAAGAACATCACCCCCAGCGAGGCAATCATTAAGATCACAGGGCTCGCCTTCACTTTGCGATGAAAGCGATAGACGACCTTATCTGTGGATAATAACAAGCCGATTGTCACTAAGATGCCAACGGGAATGCCCAACAAGGCTGTTGGTAGAGGTCCGAGGGACACACCCCAATTTTGCAGGGCCCATGTGAATAAAATCGCGGCCATTGTGCCAAAAGACATGGCTTCCCCATGCGCGAAATTTGAAAAGCGTAAAATCCCATAAATCAGCGTGACGCCCAAGGCACCAAGCGCCAATTGACAGCCATAGGTGATGCCGGGGACGAGAACGAAATTCGCCAAAAGGACAAAGGCGTTTAGACTTTCCATCATTAGCCTCCCAAAAATGCTTTGCGAACATCAGGATCAGCCATCAAAGCGGCCCCTGTGTCAGTATAACGGTTACGACCTTGCACCAAAACATAGCCCTTATCAGCGATGTTGAGCGCTTGCTTCGCATTTTGCTCTACCATCAAAATGGCAATGCCTGTCTTGGCAATTTCAATGATGCGATCAAATAATTCATCCATCACGATAGGGGACACACCGGCGGTTGGCTCATCAAGCATCAACACATCTGGTTTGGTCATCAGCGCGCGCCCAACGGCCACTTGTTGGCGTTGTCCACCAGATAGCTCGCCAGCAGCCTGCCGTCTTTTTTCCTTCAAGATAGGGAATAGATCGTAAATTTGTGCCATCGTTTCTTGAATGTCATCATCACGGATGAAGGCACCCATTTCGAGGTTTTCTTCCACTGTCATTGAGGTGAAGACATTGGCAGTTTGCGGCACAAAGCCCATCCCTTTCATCACGCGATCTTGAGGGGAGAGATGAGTGATATCTTCGCCATTCATCAATACCTGTCCTTCGCGCAAATCAAGCATACCAAAGACCGCCTTCATGGCTGTTGATTTTCCCGCCCCGTTGGGGCCGACAACCACCGCAATTTCCCCTTTTTCGTCGCCAATGGTACAGTCATGCAGAATATCTGCGCCGCCATAGCCGCCAGTCATTTGTTGTCCGATTAAGAAAGCCACTTAACGTACCCCTACTTATTTTTTAGGCCAGTGCCAAGATAGGCTTCAATGACCTCTTCATTATTCTTTACCTCTTCGGCGGTGCCTTCGGCTAGCACACGCCCCTCTGCCATACAGATGACAGGGTCACATAAGCGCGAGATGAATTCCATATCATGCTCAATCATACAGAAGGTATAGCCGCGCTCTTTATTCAAGCGCAGGATAGCATCCCCGATAGTGTTCAACAGGGTACGGTTCACACCAGCCCCCACCTCATCTAGGAAAACGATTTTGGCATCAACCATCATGGTGCGTCCAAGCTCTAGCAGTTTTTTCTGACCGCCAGAGAGATTGCCAGCTAATTCATCAGCGACATGAGAGATTTCTAAAAATTCAATCACCTCATCTGCTTTGGCACGCACGGCGTCTTCTTCTGCTTTGACCTTTTGCGGGTTCAGCCAGGTATTTAAGAGACTTTCCCCTGATTGACTGGCTGGCACCATCATCAAATTCTCGCGCACCGATAAGGTTGAGAATTCATGCGCAATTTGGAAGGTGCGCAGCAGACCCTTGGCAAAAAGCTCATGTGGTTTCAAGCCACTAATATCTTCGCCATCTAATAAAACCCGCCCGGAGGTTGGTTTGTAATGCCCTGCAATCACGTTAAATAAGGTTGTTTTTCCTGCCCCATTGGGACCAATCAGACCTGTGATGCTGCCAGTTTCAATTTTGAGGGACGCGCCATCTACGGCACGCAAACCACCAAAATGCTTATGCACATCTTCGACAATAATCATGTCTTTTGCCCTGTTCCTATGACCGTCTACTTTTTTGCAATTCTTATAATATCAATTTGCTAATATAAAAAAACAGCCCGAGCGAAATGTCGGGCTGTTTTCTAGTAAATCGCTATGAACCTAGCGGTAGCCAACGACTGAAATCGCGCCGTCTTTGATTTCTACCTGACGGTAGTTACCAGCACTTTCGCCTGGGCCGATCAATTCAACAGCTGAGGCGCCGACATAGTCAACGTCACCACCATCTGCGATGATCTTAAGGGCTTTTGCCAATTCACCTGGGTAAATCTTTTCACCTGGTGCGTTTGCAACATCAAAGACCTTTGACTTAAATGTCTGGCTTTCATGTGAGCCAGCAGCTTGCATAGCAAGCATGATCAAAGCTGCAGCATCATATGATTCAGCTGCGAAAGCTGATGTGCCGTCAAAGCCATTTGCCATAGCTTGGAACTTCGCTGCGCCTGGGCTGTCTGTGCCAGGGTTTGCGCCATATGAGCCGTCAAGGGCTGAACCGATAGCTGCTGGTAGTGAATCACCAACCATGCCGTCTGGTAGGTAGAATGTATCAAAGGCACCTGTATCTAGCGCGCCCTGGATGATGCCTTTACCACCTTGGTCAAGATAACCAGCAACAACCAATACATCGCCGCCTGCCTGTGCTAGCGCACCAACTTCAGCTGAGTAGTCGCCTTTGCCATCTTCGTGAGCTGCAGAAATTGTGACTTCGATGCCAGCCTTTTCTGAGTTCATGGCGATTGAGTCGGCAAGACCCTTACCATAGTCGTTATTTGTGTATGTGATAGCAATTGAACCAACACCCTTTTCTTTTAGGATGTCTGCGACAACTTCACCCTGACGTGCGTCTGATGGGGCTGTACGGAAGAACAAGCCATCATCTTCAGCTGTTGTCAAAGCAGGTGATGTTGCTGATGGTGAAATCATAACCACACCATTTGGACGAGCGACGTTCTGCAATGTTGCGCCTGTCACACCTGAACAGTCACCACCAACCATAGCAGCAATGCCGTCTGTTGTGATAAGACGTTCAGCAGTTGCTGTGGCAGCACCGGCGTCAACACATGTTGTATCACCGCGAACGGCTACGACTTTTTTACCACCTAATAGCGCACCGCTATCTGATACTTCTTTGATTGCCATTTCGGCCGCTGGGCCCATATTCGCAACGATTGATTCGATTGGACCTGTGAAGCCAAGGAACACACCAATTTTAACGGCATGACCATCAGCATAAGCTGATCCTGCGAAAAGCGTGCTGGCAGCTACAGATGCCATAAGCAGTTTTTTCATATTCTTCTCCCATAAATAAAGAAACGCGTATCGTTATCCAAAACGCTCTAACGTTGACGTTATCGTGCATAGAGATAGAAAACAATGAAATATTGTCTAGGGGGGTCATGGGTTAGATGATATTTTATATTGTGGCGGTATGATTTTGAACTTCGCCGCTTTGCAAAACATCTCAAAAAACAATATCATTTGGCTAGTTTCATATCTGCCCTATTTCCTTTTGGGCAGAGTTCGCTCACAATAAGGGCTCAGCTTACTTTTGCACATCATCACGGGGGTCATGATGACAGGACGTTCTACCAAAATTTTGGCAACAATCGGCGACAAAACAGGCACAGAAGAGATGCTTGAAGCGCTATTTGACGCTGGCGTGAATATGGTGCGGCTGAATTTCAGCCATGGCACCCAAGAGGAGCATGCGGCGCGAATCAAAGCTATCCGTGCTGTTGAAAAAAGACGCGGTGTGCCAGTGGGGATTCTGGCTGATTTGCAAGGCCCAAAATACCGCATTGGTGTTGTCCAAGATAATGTGGTTCTCGAAGAGGGCGCGACGCTTACATTTTGTCGTGAAGAGGTGGTGGGTGATGCAACGAAAGTGCATTTGCCACATGATGATATTTTTGATGCGATTTTGCCACATACGACCATTTTGATGGATGATGGGAAATTGCGTTTGCGTGTTGAGACATTGGGTGCTCAGGAATTTACAGCAGTGGTGGTAACAGGGGGCCCGCTTAAAAGCCGCAAAGGTGTGAATGTGCCAGATGTCGTGCTTGATACGAAACCGCTCACTGATAAAGACCTGTCTGATTTGGAATTTGCCCTCTCGCATGGGGTTGATGGTGTGGCCTTGTCTTTTGTGCAGCGGGCGTCTGATGTGATAGATGCCAAGGCTTTGATCAAAGACCGTGCCTTTATTGTGTCCAAAATTGAAAAGCCAGCTGCCTTAGATGAGATTGATGATATTATTCGTGCCAGTGATGCGATTATGATCGCCCGCGGTGATCTGGGGGTTGAATTGCCGCCGGCTCTTGTTCCGCCAGTTCAGAAGACACTCATCGGCAAGTGCCGAATGGTTGGTAAGCCCGTTATTGTGGCAACACAAATGTTGGAATCAATGATCACTGCCCCCGCGCCAACACGCGCCGAAGCGTCTGATGTAGCAGGCGCTGTGTTTGATGGGGCTGATACGGTGATGTTGTCTGCCGAGACAGCCGCTGGCGCGTATCCGATTGAGGCTGTGTCAATCATGGCATCCATCCTTGAAACAGCTGAATCGCATATCGCAACGCATCCAGAAGATGGGCCATCTGCGTTGGCGGTTGAAAAATCAGTTTATCATGCGGTTGCTCAGGCTGCAGTGAAATTGGCAAATGATATTGAAGCCAAAGCCATTGTGGTTTTCTCAGCCTCTGGCAATACAGCTGTGCGGATTGCGCGCGAGCGCCCCTATTTGCCGCTGTTGGTGCTCACGCCTGAAATTTCGGTGGAGCGACGCCTTTGTTTGCTGTGGGGCGCGCAAACGCATCATCAGGCACAAACAGACTATGATGACGCCATTGAAGAGGCACGTGCCGTGGTAAAGGCTGAGGGATTAGGGGCGACAGGACAGCAAATCATTGTCGTCGCAGGCATGCCATTTGGTATCGCAGGGACAACAAATTCCATGCGTGTTGTCGAACTATAATCGGACATAGGCGCTAAATCTGTGAGGGAGTATTAAGATGACAGCGGTTGGATTTATTGGTCTGGGGAATGTTGGTGCTAAATTAGCTGGTACGCTTTTGCGCAATAAGGTGGATTTGACCATCCGTGATTTGGACAAAGCCGCGGCGCAGCCACTCCTCGACCAGGGCGCCAAATGGGCAGATAGCCCAAAAGAGATGGCCGCACAATGTGACATCATCATCACCTGTTTGCCATCGCCGGCTATTTCTGCAGCGGTGATGGAAGCTGATGATGGCATTCTGGCTGGTATGCGACCCGGGATGATTTGGGCCGAGATGAGCACCACAGATGAGGCAGAGGTCACGCGGCTTGGTGCCTTGGTGGCTGAGAAGCAAGGCCATGCGATTGACTGCCCTGTGTCAGGTGGTTGTCACCGTGCTGCGACTGGTAATATTGCGATTTTTGCTGGCTGTGAGCGTGAAGTATTTGATGAGATGCTGCCATTCTTAACAAAGATGGGACGCCGCGTTCTCCATACAGGGCCTCTGGGGTCTGCCTCGGTTTTAAAAGTAGTCACCAATTACCTTGCGACGGCAAATCTGGTCTCTGTCTCAGAGGCGCTTACCACTTGTCAGGCTGCGGGCATGGATATGAATATTGCATTTGAGGCAATTAAAATTTCTTCCGGTAACAGCTTTGTTCATGAAACAGAGTCGCAAGTGATTCTGAATGGGAGCCGCGACATTAATTTCACCATGGATTTGGTGCTAAAAGATGTGGGTCTATTTGATGAGGTGGCCCGCCGCGCCGGCTTAAAGCTAGAATTATCACCCTTACTTGTCCGCTTATTCAAAGAAGCGATTGCAGAGTATGGCCCGCGTGAGTTGTCGCCTAATATCATCCGCCGCGTTGAAGAGCCAGCTGGGATCCGTGTCGCCGCGCCAGGCTTCCCCGCTGAAATTCTGGATGACGAACCAGAAGAGCCAGGCTATGAAGTGGTGCCAACCGGCAAATAGGACAGACGGTTCCACAGCATCAAGGGGCGTGATCGCTAGATGAAGCAAATAACGAATAATGCCATGAGAGCGCTGATGCTGGCGATTGTGGCAAGCAGCATGGCTGCTTGTGGGTCTCAGATTAAAATTGAGCCTGTTGGTGTCGCGCCAAGCCCTGTTCGCGCGGCTGAGGCTGTGCCACGGACCCAAGATCGTATTACCGCTGAGCGCGTGCTGCATTTGCGAGATCAGATGACTCAAAATGAGTTGGCAAAGACACAGCTCGCTATTGCGCTTCATAATTATGATATTCGCGGTCACCGCCTGATCGGTCCCGATGAAACAGAAATGACGCGTTTGCAAGAGATCTTCACCAAAGTGCATCAACGGTCTCATTTGGCACAGATGGCGTTGCGCCCCGTCTTGATCGAAAAAGATGTGTTTCAAGCCTATACCTTAGGCGGCTTGGAAGTGGTGTTCTATACCGGGCTGACTCGCAGCTTATCAGATGATGGCTTAGCGATGATCGTAGGGCATGAAATCGCGCATATCGCGGCCGGTCATGCTGTGGAACAAGTGAGCCGAGATGTTGTCAATTTAGACCATAACCACAGCCAAGAAGCGCGGCTATCAGGGTTTTATTCGATTGAAGCAGAATATGAGGCCGATATGATAGGCCTGCTTTATGCGACCTTGGCAGGCTATGATGGGCGCAAGGCAGCAGAAATTTGGGAGACATTAGCTGGTATTCGGCAAAGCCCAAAATTCAACCTGTTCACCACCACTCACCCGCCAGATGCGCTGCGTGAGACGAGATTGCGGCAACAAGCGGCTGATATCATGGCGTTACGCGGCACAGCTAAGTGGCAAGAGGCGCTTAGCTGCAACCCGCTTTATTGTGCAAAATAGTGAAAATAAGGGCTAGCGCATGGCCACTTTGATATTGGCAAAACCTTCTGGCGGCTCAAATAATCGTGTATAGAGCTGAGCCGTTTGGCCAGGTGTAATTATTTGGCCAGACGCATCAAGCGGCCAGGACACCAACGTCTTGCCTGCTGTATCTGTCAACATAACAAGCATCGCATTCGGCGTGCCTTCACTGCCGCCCTGGTTGGTGACGTTAATGGTGACGAGTAAGGATGTGCCTAGATCAGATTCCGATACCTCATAGGCGGCAGAGTCGATGGTAAAGCTCGCTGGCTTAATTTGAAGGATGTTTGCCTCAATAAAGCGCGCTGCGTCACTATCACCTTTGAGTGTCACTACATATAGCCCTGCCGCGACAAGCCCTGCCGCCAATACAAGTGCCAATGACATGATTGATACCATAATAATGCCCGCTTTGGCGCCGCGACTCTCTGGGCGAGGTTGGCGGGCAAAGGATGGTGCGCTGGTGCAATTTGGACAGTCAGGCATAATGCCATCATCAAGGCTGTCGAGGTTTGAGATGTCTATTTGACCGCCACAATCAACACATGTGATGAAATTCTCATCGATTGCCTCACCTTCGTGAGAGGCGGCAAATTCATCAATGATGAGGGCGTCATCTGCCTCTTCTGCCTCTAACAAGGCATTCTCTTGGGCTAGCGCCTCTGCTTCGCGCGCGGCAATGGCATCAGCGACAGCTTTTGCCCCATCAATTTCATAGACTTCCTCGCAGCTAAAACAAGCAATGGCAAATAGGCCTTCTTGCGCTGGTAAATCAAATTCACCAACCTCGCCACAATGGGGACAGGCGGCGCGTGCCTCATATGATAGAGGCTGTGCCTCTTGATCCTGTCCTGTGTCTGTTGTGATATCGGCCACGCTTGCCTCTGAATTGCGATTAAGATTCTTGCTTAATATCTGAATTTTTAGCATAAACTAATACATAGTCTAGTTTTTTGGCAGCTTTTGCGAAGACTATTGTTCGGTAATCATGTGGTGCAGAGCTCGTTTTGATTAAAAAACCTCGTAAAAACAGACTCTTAACATTGGCGTCTTCTGGGTTTGCGCTGACAGCACTCACAGCGATCTCGCAGCCATCTTTCGCGCAAACTTGTGACATTGTGCCGACACATATCCAAGTCATCTACAATTTTGGCTGGGATGAAGCGCAACAATCTGCCTTAGCAGGTGTGATTGAAACAGGGTGTCGCACGCCAGCGCTGTTGAACCGCTTGAGCGATGATGTTGGCAGAGCATTATTGTCGCAAGATATCCCTTTGCGCCAAGTTCAGATTTTACCTGAGCAAAATCCGAGCATCATCACGGTCAGGCTTACAACTGCCCAAGACAGCAGCAGCCAAGATTTCAGCTCGCTATTGCCACTGGCACAGCCTAAAGGTGAAGTCATTACATCTCTAGAAGTGGTGGGTGAGGCACGAGAAGATGTTGAACTTGTCGCGCGCTATTCTGTTAATGAGACGAATTACAGCAGAAATGGTGGGCGTCTTGAAATGCGGTGGCTGCGCGATGGTGCGTTAATCGCTGGCGAGAATAAGAGCCGCTATCGTTTGCGTCGGGAAGATGTTGGTGCTTTTATCACGGTCCAGCTTGTTTATGTTGATGGTAAGCCAGGTAGCCAAGATGCGCGCCTTGCCGCTTTGCCACAACAGGTATTGGCTGCCAATTATCCGCCTGAAATTCTTGATTTGCAAATTGTTGGTGTTGCAGAGACAGGGGAAACGCTGACGGCGCGTTATCAATTCAAAGATGAAAATGAGGGTGACCTCGAAGCTGGAACAAGTTTCATCTGGCTGCGTGATAATCTTGTGATCGAAGGGGCGGATGGTCCGCAATATGAGACAGGTGCCGCTGATATTGGGGCGCAAATTTCGGTCCGCGTTGTCCCGCGATCAGCTGATGGGCAAATAGGCGCAGCGCGATCGGCAACTCTAGCAGATAATATTGCGGCAAAGCCTGTCATCGCTTCGCAAGAGGTGGTTGATAATATTGCCAAGAAAGATGCTGATAGCACCTTTGACAGCGCTGCATTGGAAGATGCCATCACAAGCGCGCAACAAGAGGGCAAGGTGGAAGATGTGTTCCCTGTGCCACGTCCCGCTATCCCAGCTGATGACGCCGATGTGAAAGCAGCTGAAGCACTAGCAGATAAGGTTGGTGAAGTGATCGCTGACGCTGACCGCGTTGAAGCAGATGAGGTGGATGATGCGCCTGCCATTATCATTACTGAAGATGATGTGGCAGCTGTGGAAGATAAGGTAGCGCCAGCGGATATTATGATGCCAGCGACAGCCCTGACAGACGGGTTCTTTATTGCCGCAGATTCACCCGATACTTTCACAGGCCTGACCTTTACCTCAACTGCGATTTTGCCAGAATTCCAGCTAAAACGTGTTGAAAAACAAGTGCTTGGCCTGCCGATTACCTTAGAGGCTATCAAGGCTATTCTTGACGAGGTGAATGCGCTGTATCTTGATGCAGGCTTTGAGTTATCGCGTGCCCTATTGCCAGAGCAAACGGTTACTGATGGGGTGGTCACTATCCAATTGGTTGAAGCAAAAGTTGGTAAAATTATCGTTGAGAATATCCGCCGTCTTGATGAGCAATTTATCCGTGATCATCTAGCGGCTGATGAAGGTGGTTACATCTCGCTCGCGCAATTAGAGCGGTCAATCAGAACTTATAATCTATCGAACAAAAGTAACCTTGCAACAGAGTTGGCGCCTGGTGAAGAATTTGGTGAAACCGATATTTTTGTCGATGTCGCAGAGCCTGATACCATCGAATTGCCGACAATATCGGTTGATAATTACGCGAATAAGACATCTGATTGGCGCAATAATGCGATTTCACTGACCATCAATAATACCTTCGGCATTGATGATGAAACAGCCTTGTCCTATTCGGATGCGAAGGGGTCAACAAGCCAGTCATTTAGTTTTTCTGCCCCGCTTGATCGCGCTGGGTCGAACCTATCATTATCGCTCACAAACTCAGATACGAAGATTGTAGCAGGCTCAGAAGAGACGGTGGGTTATCGCGGCTCGGCAACGTCTATGTCAGCTAGCTACTCAACACCTATCTTATTTGGAGATGAATATTCGGTCTATCTCTCAACCACTTATGGTGCCTCAAAGAGTGATCTGGTGCAGCCTGTGACTGGTTTGATGCTGACAAAATCGCATATGCGGAAATTTAGCCTATCAACGCCTTATAATTACAATAATGGCACAACATCTTTCTCATTCGCGCCAGCTTGGCATGTGATCAACATGGTCACTGAAATTCCGCTGCGTGAAAAATGGGTGCAGAAATTTGATGCGACAGCGACAGTCTCGCAATATCTCAATGAAAAATGGACGGCAAATGTCCGCTCGCAAATTCTTTATACCAATGCGCGTGACATGATTAATATGCCATCAGAGATATTGTCAGTCGGTGGCCCATCCTCTGTGCGTGCCTATCAACCAGCTGAATCCTCAGGCTATCAAGGCTATTTTGTAACAGGTGAGCTGCGCACTGATTTGGCCAATTGGGAAGAGGTGCCGCTGCCTGATTTCATGCCAAGTGCACAGCTTTATGTCTTTGCTGATCATATGATGGCACAGACACAATATAAGGTCCGCAGCCGCGGTGATTACTGGTCTGGCTATGGGGTTGGTTTGCAGATCCCATCTATCTTTAATCTCCTCACCTTTGACGTCTATTGGGCGGAGCCTCTTGATGGTGAAATTCACGAAGATGAGAAGGAATTTTATGATGATGAATTGTTCCAATTCTCGCTATCTGCACGCTTTAGACTCCAATAGCTATACAAAAGATGTCGCCAAAAGGATAAGGGAGTATGAGCCCTGTGGATAAGTTCTTGCTGTAAAGAATCAAATTATGGTAATTAAGTATTAATTTATTTAGATAAATGGAGTTCGCTGATGTTTCGCGAAGGTGTCAATTTATTAAATGTGTTTCTTGTTGGGTGGTTTGTCCTCTCATTCCTCGCCTTCATTTTGATCGGTTGGTCATTCTTATCAAACACCGTCTATCAATCCGGCTTCCAGACTGGCGTACAGTCAGGCCTAGAGCAAGGCGCAGAGCGTGGGGCAACACAAGCCTCAGCGCAGATTTACACAGATATCATTAATAAGGCAGCGAATGACGAGTGTAATACCGTCTTTATTCAATATGATGGGCGCCGCGTTGATTTGATTAATGTGCAATGCTTGCAGGCATTAGCGCAGCCACAAGATGCCACAGACCCAGATGAAAATCGGGGCTAAGATAGCATGTGAGGAATAGTGATTTGCGTCTGATGAGGGGCCTATGATTAGGCAATGGCGACAGAGTAAAGGCTTTAAGGTTGCAGCATACCTAACTGGTATGCTGCAATTTGCGTTTCCGCCTTTCGCTGTGGCCGCTCAGAATAATGGCCCGCAAATCGTCCTAGATGGCCGCACAAATACAACGCTCAATATCAACCAGAACGTCACGGATGTTTATACCAATACCATCCTAGGCAATACTGGTTTGAACTCATTTTCCATCTTTAACGTCTATCAGGGTAATGAGGTAAACCTCTATGTGCCTGATGGGGCAGATGTCTTGATGAATATGGTTCATGACCAGCAATCTGTGATTGATGGGTATTTGAACGCCTATAAGGATGGGAAAATTGGCGGTGATGTCTATTTCCTAAATCCACATGGGGTGGTTGTGGGCGAGACAGGGATGGTGAATGTGGGGCGTCTAACGCTTCAGGCGCCGTCTCAAGATTTCATGGCGAATATGTTTAGCGCCAATGGCATGATTAATGCCCCGCAAATCACAAAAGTACTTGATAATGATGTCCCTCTCTCCTCAACAGGTCTGATTTCTGTCCGTGGGACAGTGAATGCCACAGGTGGCGCACAGTTTGCATCGCAAGATATTGCAGTAAGCGGACAAGTAGAAACGGGCCAGCAAGCGGTTGTTTCTATCAGCAACCTTGTCAATATGGGCGGGGCGATGATTGACATGGATAATGTCACAGCCTCACTATCACTTGCTGCTGGTAATGATATTCAACTGGCTGGTCGTCTAGGTGCCGATGGAGCGGCTGGTGCTGATGCAGGCACCATCGATGTGCGGGCAAAGGGCGATATTACAGTCGCTGATGGCGCAGATTTGTCAGCTGATGGGCAAGGCGCGCAATCAGATGGGGGCACAATTATCCTCTTTGCAGATGAAACCGCTACGCTACAAGATGGGGCGCGGCTCTCTGCCGATGGTGGGACAAGTGGTGATGGTGGTTTTGTTGAATTTTCCGCGAAACAAACCGTTGAGCTTGCTGGTGGTCAATTATCAGCCGCTGCGGTGAATGGTGCGCAAGGTGCCATTCTGATTGACCCTGAAAATATTGTAATTAGTTCAGATCTTTTGCGTGATAGCGCCGACAGCAATGGCGGTAGCTCTGGCAATGGGACGAGCTGGAATGCGGGTGCTTTGACCTTGTTGGCTGATGATACCATCACCATTAATGACAATATCACTGTATCTAGCCGTCACGTCGCAAATCCATCAAATGTCTCATCGCATAGAACGGGCGCGTCGACGGGTAATTCTGGCGCCATCATTCTCGATGCTGATAACATCACTATGGGCGCAGGCTCATTGCTGACATCAAAGGCAGATGGCAGTTATGATGCCGGTAATATCACATTAGATGGTAAGATTATTCAGCTGCAATCCAATGCAGAGATTGATGCGTCGGCAGCCTCTGGTTCAGCAGGCACGATCTTACTTGATGCTGATGATAGAGATAACGCCTCAATTACGCTGAGTGGTGCGACCTTGCGTGGCGGAAACATCACCCTTGATGCTGATGCTGAATTCACGCCGGGCGGTGTTTATGATAATCCCTCAGCAGAGGCCAATGCTGAGGTCCGTTTATTATCATCCGCAGAGTTGGTTGCCTCTGATAATATCACCATCACAGCTGATGCGATGCAAAATGCGCCAGGCTATTCCGGTGGTGTACTAGTGCAGTTTGATGCCCGTAAAGCTCTATCAACCATTGATATTGATGATACAAGCCTAACTGCAGACG
>CALEYP010000089.1 GCA_937924895.1 uncultured Alphaproteobacteria bacterium | reverse complement strand
CACATCATGCCTAATGAGATGAAACCAAACCAATCTTTCAGCCCTATCAATCATGGCCCTGAGGCGAAGCCGCTTCATAAACGGCCAGATAGCTCATTTGTCACTGTGACATTATGGACGATTTCCGGTGTGGTGCTCGCGGCTTGTAGCGGCGGCAGCAATGTTGTCAGAGATATTGGCGGTGATCCCGCGGATGTTCCGTCAACAGACGTCACCGTGCCTCATATTCAAGGGGCAGTCATCATTTATGACGGTGTTCGTTATACAACTGATGCGCTTGGCCAAGCCCAAATTCCGACCGAGGCATTAACCGAAGGTATCACGGTTGAATTAGATGGCGCGAAACATCAGCTTACCGGCCTTGAGGTTGGTGGTCAGGTTGAGTCATTTGCCGGCGGCAGCTTTGCCAGCCCGCTTACAACCTTGATTGTTGAAGTGATGCGTGAGGAAGGCCTGACAGCCGAAGCGGCCTTGTCTCAGATCCAAGAGCAAACGCGCAGAGATGAAGAGCCAGAATGGGACGTGACAATTGATGATGTGCTAACCTACAGCAACTATCTGGTGACTGATGAGACAGACACATTCCCGCTTGTCTCAATCGCACTTTATGCCTATCGCACCGAGACAGCGCCAGAGGATGTCACAACTGAATTCCAATTAGAGCTTATCAGAGAATTGGTCGATGGCTATCAGTCTGCCTCTGATTATGTCGCACCCGGAAATTACGTAGCAGAAGGGGAAGAGGCGCCTGCCGATGCGCCAAATCCTGTGCCCACACAAGACGAGCTTACTGACATTCAATCGGTGCTTGATGCGGTGCGTGAGGCCCTTGATGCCGCCCTTGCGAATGCGGCAGCTGGGACGCCTTTCACCTTTGATCCGGCGCCGCTGTCTCTGACAGAAGGCGAGGCGCTGACCCTCGGTAATGTCACCGCCCTGCAAGATAGCAATGGTCAGGTGACAACTCAGTCACTAACTAGCTATTTCAACTTTGTAGACCCCTATGGCAATCAAAGCGAAGTGGTTTCTGCCTTGCATGGAATTGTGATTGCAAAACCAGAGGCGTCATTATTGAGCCT
>CALEYP010000088.1 GCA_937924895.1 uncultured Alphaproteobacteria bacterium | reverse complement strand
TGCGAAATTAGCAGGTGATGTGTTAGCGCCGCTTAATCATCAGGCCGATAAGGCAGGAGGCGCGAAGCATTTTGAGGATGGGTCTGTTCAAACACCTGAAGGCTTTGCCGCTGCTTATCAGCAGTTGTCAGAAGGTGGCTGGACATCAATGGAAGCTAGCGAGGCCTATGGCGGGCAGGCATTATCTCTTGCACTCTCCTCATGCGTCAATGAGATGTGGCAAGCCTCGAACATGGCATTTTCATTGTGTCATTTGCTAACGCAGGGCCTTATTTCGGCGCTCCAACATTCAGCCTCAGAGGACCAAAAAAGCCTCTTTCTGCCACCTATGATCGAAGGCCGTTGGACAGGCACTATGAATTTGACAGAGCCGCAAGCGGGGACAGATTTGGCGGCTATCAAAACAAAAGCTGTGAAACAGGGCGATCATTACCTGATTTCAGGACAAAAAATATACATCACCTATGGTGAGCATGATATGGCTGAGAATATCGTCCATCTTGTGCTTGCTAGAACACCAGATGCCCCCGCGGGCCATAAGGGCATATCTGTCTTTATCGTTCCAAAATTTTTGGTCAATGACGATGGCAGCCTTGGCGCGCAAAACGATGTGACATGTGTTTCGATTGAAAAGAAACTCGGCATCAAAGGATCACCAACGGCCGTGTTGCAATATGGCGATAAGGGTGGCGCTGTGGGCTATTTGGTCGGCGAAGAAAATCAAGGCCTTGCCATTATGTTTGGGATGATGAACCATGCGCGCTTTAATGTTGGGTTGCAAGGCCTTGCCTTATGTGATCGCGCCCTTCAACAAGCCATTTCCTATGCCGTCACACGTGTGCAAGGCACACCGCTTGAAGCAGAGGCTGGCAGTCCGATTATCCATCATCCAGACGTCACAAGGCTGATTGGTCAGATGAAGGCAGAAAGTGAAGCGATGCGCGCTTTGATGCTCTATGGTGCAGCTTTACTTGATAAGGCTGAAGAGGGAGATGCGGCCATACAGCAGCGGGCGGACTTTATGATTCCTATCATCAAAGGCTGGCTGACTGAGCAATCCCTCATTATGACGTCTCACAATGTACAAATTCATGGGGGGATGGGCTTCATTGAGGAAACGGGTGCCGCGCAGCATTATCGTGACGCTCGTATTCTGCCGATTTACGAAGGCACAACTGCCATCCAATCAAATGATTTGGTGTTCAGAAAGACGTTACGAGATGGCGGGGCCGAAATTACGTTGCTGCTGGCAGATATTCGATCAGATATTGCGCAAGTCTTGTCTGATAACGTGATTTTATCAGAATTGGCTAGTGAATTAGAAGTGGCTTGCCAGGCGACAGAAGATGCCGTTGCGTTTTTGCTAAGCCAGCAAAATCAGCCACGCTTTGCCGCCGCGGCTGGTGTGCCATATCTCATGATGCTTGGCACCTTGACAGGTGGCTGGATGTTACTTCGTCAGGGTCTCTATGCGGCATCTGCCTTAGAAAAGCCAGAGGCTGACACCGCCTTTCTAGACAATAAAATGGCAAGTTTATCGCTCTTTACGGCGCTGTCACTCCCGCAAGTGGCAGCTTTTGCAAAAACGATTACAAAGGCGGGTCATGCCATTCATCACTTATCTTTGGAACAGCTTACTGCATAAGAAAAAGGCCAAGCATTGCTTGGCCTTTTTTAATTACTGTCCTTAGCGACACTTATTGTGCTTGGCGTAATTCAAATTTCTGAATTTTGCCGGTGGCAGTTTTTGGCAAGGTCCCAAACACAACTTGTTTCGGGCGCTTAAAGCCGGCTAAATGTTCGCGGCAGAAGCCAATAATCTCATCTTCCGTCGCATCACACCCTTCTTTTAATTCAACATAGGCACAAGGGACTTCTCCCCATTTTTCATCCTTCTTTGCCACTACCGCAGCAAGTGCAACAGATGGATGACGATGCAAAACTGATTCAATCTCTACAGATGAGATGTTTTCGCCACCAGAAATGATAATATCTTTCAGTCTATCTTTGACTTCCATATAGCCACCTTGATGCATCACACCAAGATCACCAGAACGAAGCCAGCCATCACCTAAGGTTGCTTTTGTGGCGGCATCATCCTTCAAATAGCCCTTCATGATGGTGTTACCACGAATCCAAATTTCACCCATTGTTTGGCCATCAGCAGGCACATCTTCACCGCTATTCAAATCGACAACGCGCATGGAATCTGTATGAACCATGGCAGCGCCTTGGCGTGCCTTGATGTTTGCTTTTTCAGCAAAATCAAGGCTATCCCAGTCATCATTCCAGCTACACATAATCGTATGACCATAGGTTTCGGTCAGGCCGTAAACCTGTGTCACGTTAAAACCAAGGGCTTCAACAGCCTCTAATATAGCGGCTGGCGGAGGGGCGCCTGCTGTCATCACTTCAACGGTCTGAGATAGTGGCTTACGATCAGCGTCATCTGCATTGACAAGCATTCCCAATACAATCGGTGCACCGCCAAAATAGGTAATATTATGCGCATGAAGCTGGTTGTAGATTTCAGCAGCGGTAATCTGTCTGATACAGATAATGGTGCCAGCCAGCGCTGTCATTGTCCAGGCATGGCCCCACCCATTACAATGGAACATCGGTACCGTATAAAGATATGAGGGATGACGTGGCAAATTCCAATCTGTGATTGTACCCATAGACATCAAATATGAACCGCGATGATGATAAACCACGCCTTTTGGTTTTCCACTTGTGCCTGAGGTATAATTAAGGCTTAGCGGCTCCCATTCATCTTGTGGCATCTGCCAGTCATACTGGCTGTCACCTAGGGCAATGAACGCTTCATAATCAAGCTTGCCAAGTGTTTCACCTGGGCTTCCGGCTTCTGTATCAATGATATCAATTACCGTGATATCATCTCTACCAATCTCAGCAAGGGCATCTTTCACAGTGCTTGAAAAGCCTGTATCTGTAAGGAGAAAGCGCGCTTCCCCATGATTGAGGATATAGGCAATTGTGCTCGCATCAAGTCGTACATTGATCGTGTTCAAGACACCGCCAGCCATAGCAACGCCAAAATGACATTCGACCAATTCCGGTGTGTTTGCGGCAATCACAGCCACAGTATCATGACGTTGCAGGCCATGCTTAACCAAACTTGAAGCCAAGGCGCGGCATCTATCATAGGTTTGGGCCCAATTATAACGTCTTGTGCCGTAGATAACAGACGGTTTCTCACCAAACATCAAAGCCGTGCGTGGCAAGAAGGAGAGGGGTGTCAAAGGGACATAATTGGCTTCTTGATTGGCAAAGGCGTTATATTTATCATTATCATAGGTAAAACTCATTTTTTCCCCCATCTACACATCTAACAGCACGATTTCGGTCTCATTAGTTCCGCACCGGTGCACCATCATCAAGCATTGTTTGAATACGTTCATGTGTTGGCGCTGTTTTGGCAAGCGTTAAAAAAGCGCGTCTCTCACGAGCGAACATCTCATCTTCTGAGAGTGTGCGTATGTCCTCTGCCTCATCTGCCGTGACAATCGTAGCAATAGCCATCGCTGTTGTTTTATCATGAGGGAAGAAGAGGCCGTCAGCGATGCCTTTGTCCATAAAGGCGGCCATATCTGCCCGCAGCGCAAACGGTGCCAGCGTAAAGCCAGGGGCATCTGGCGCCTCATAGCCGGCTGTAATCATGGCTTCAATTTCAGCAAGAGAGCTTGTGATAAGCTTATCTCTATTCATTACGCTCAGATCACGCTCTGGCAAGAAATAGTGGTATTTCGCACTCAGCTCTGGCGATGTGCCTGTTAGGCCATAACCGATCTGCATCCAAGTCTGCCATGCGGCCTTGCCCCAGTCATTTGTGGCTTGATACCAGCGCCAATAGCTTTCTTTGACACCGCCACCACCAGGGACAACCCCAACGCCTGATTCAACCAATCCAAGGACAGAGTTGGCATGCGCAATCAGCTTGTCACAATGGGCCAACACCTCAAAGCCGCCACCAATCGCAAGGCCAGATGGCGCTCCGATCACAGGCACAGGGCAATATTTTAGCTGTTTTACAGCTTGTTGGAAATCATCGAGGAACTGGTCAATACCAGACCAATCACCGGCTTCAATCATGGCGCGGAAGGCATTGAGGTCAACACCAGCCGAGAAATGTTGCGCATCATTGTGAATGATTATGCCGCGTCCTGGCTGAGCTGCTGCCTTTGCCACAATTTCCATTGATTGTGCTGTCAGGGCATTGGCCTTTGAATGAAATTCAACCAAGCGGATATCATCGCCAATCGTAAAGAGGCTTGCTGCATCATTTTGTGCGATCGGGTGCAAGGTGCGACGCATCATATGGAAGCGTACTGTACCATCAGGTAGATTCACAGGGTGATAGGTAGCTGATGTACCATCAAAATGACTCACAGTGAGCTGCTGTCCGTCTACGGCATAAAATGGCGCATCACTGGCAAGGCTGGCTGGTACCTCGATGCCAGCCTCTGTGATAAGCGTTCTTGTCACATCATGACCAAGCGTATCCATCATCTCAAATGGGCCTTTTACCCAATTGAAGCCAAGCTTCATCGCATCATCAATTTGTTGGGGGGATTGTGTCACATCTGGCAAGAGAGACGCCGCATAGGATAAAATATGGGCAAGGGCTGTACGGACAAATTTTGTTTGCTGTGCCTCTAACTCTGTATCATCTAAGGCAGGGTCAATTAGCATCGGTAAGGGGTCTTCGTTGCGCGCTTGCATATCAGCCGCGATGAGGGCTTTTTTGCAAAGCTGTTTTTGACGAGGGCGCACAGAGCCATCTGCGATATTAATCGCAAATTCAGCCTCTGCCTCATCTAAGCGATAGAAGCCGCCTTTGCCCTTATCACCTGTATAACCTGACGCAATCATGTCTTTGATAAGGGGTTGAACAGGGTTATGCATTTGCCCAAAGGCATGGAAAGCATCATTTTCAGGTAGAATCGTAGCTAAGGTATCAACCACATCTGCCATCAAATCGACCCCAATGAGGTCATAAAGCCCGAAGACACCTGTTTTGGGAATACCCATAGGGCGTCCCATAAGGGCATCCGCATCTTCAACGGTAAGGCCGCATTTTGCGGCAACTGATAAGCCTACCTGAAGGGCAAAGACACCCACACGGTTACCCAGGAAACCAGGTGTATCATTGCAGGCCACAACGCCTTTACCAAGAACACGGTCGTTATAATCTGCTAACATAGCCATGACATCTTCAGATGTTGCCTCACCGCGCACAAGCTCAAGCAGCCTCATATAACGAACAGGATTGAAATAATGCGTAATGGCAAATCGTTTCGTGAAATCCTCATCCATATCCTCAACCAGCAATTTGATAGGAATGGTAGAGGTGTTAGATGTCACAATACAATGCGGAGCAATTGTCTCATGTAGTCGCTTATAGAGCGCTTTTTTAATATCAAGACGTTCCACAACAGCTTCAATAATCCAATCGCAATCAGCTAATTTATCAAAATCATCTGTGATATTGCCCACTTCGATAAGTGTTGACCGCTTTTTATGCATCAAGGCAGGGGGATCTGAGGCGAGCAGGCGATCAATAGCTGATTGGGCAATGGCATTTCTGTTATCACCATCTGATGCTAAATCTAATAGCATCACAGACTGACCGGCATTTGCAATTTGACCAGCAATCGCTGAACCCATTGTGCCAGAACCAATTACGGCTATTTTTTGAAGCTGTCTCATAATTATACTCTTTGTAACAATGCTATTGGGTAAGGAAGTCACGCAAGGCGCGATTGACCTCATAAGGTTTTTCAGATGGCAAGAAATGACCGGAATCCGCTAGGATATGTGTTTCGCAATTTTGGAGGCTGTCAGCCAGAGCGCGCCCCGCTTTGGCCGGTGTCATTTTATCTTTGCCAGCAATCATGACAAGGCTTGCGCAGCTAATGGAGGCAGCGGCATCTGGCCCATTTTTATAATTATTGCATGATGTTAAATCAGCGCTTAGCGCCATATCTTCATTTTGCGTCATGATCTGATTGCCAAGATCAATATGGGTCAACCCTGGCCAGCTATGGTCATAGAGGTGCGATGCAGCGCCATGTCCCCAATTTACCATGGCTTCATAGGCCGCTCTTTGATTTGTTGTAGCAAGGTCAAGCAAGGCATCATTCACAGGGATGGCCAAGGCGCCGGCAAGGAAACAAATTTTTGATATGCGGTTGGGATAGCGATGGGCCAATTCAAGCGCGGTAAGGCAACCTTGCGAATGCCCAATGAGTGACACTTTGTCGACGCCAAGGGTATCAAGCAACCCGATATACCAGTCAGCCATCTCTTCAATGGAAGATAGGGGCGTGCCAGTGGAATAACCATGACCAGGCATGTCTGGATTCAGGCTTTGCCAGCCGCGATTGGCAAAAAAGCGACTTTGTTGCAAAAATGTCAAATGCGATTGGCCACTACCATGAAGGAACAGGAGAGTGTTTGCATTTGGGTCAAACGCTTTGCTTCCCGTTGAAATGAAGCAGCTCTCATTGGCATAATCGATACGCATTAGGCACCTGCCTTATCTGCTGCTTTGGCCGCAACACGCAAAGCCGCTTTGAAGTCAGCTATGATATCCTTAGGATCTTCTAAGCCTACAGAAATGCGTAGCATATCATCAGTAAGGCCACCGGCGATCATCGCCTCTGGCGTGAGATGCGAATGCGTTGTGCTGCCCGGATGAATGACTAAGGTTTTGGCGTCACCCACATTCGCCAGATGAGAGGCTAGCTGTACGGCTTCGATAAAGGCTTTGCCTGCTTCCCGACCGCCTTTGATCCCACATGTGATGATCGAGCCAGCGCCTTTTGGCATAAGCCGTGCAGCAACTTCATGGTCTGGGTGAGATGTCATGGTTGGATGTTTTACCCACGCAATTTGTTCATGACCTTCTAGAAATTCCAAAATAGCAGCTGTGTTGCTGATATGGCGGTCCATACGAAGTGAAAGAGTCTCTAACCCTTGCAGTAGGTGGAACGCATTGGTCGGGCTAAGGCATGGCCCCACATTATACATGCCCTCAGACCGCACACGGGCGCTAAAGGCAGCTGGGCCAAATTCTTCCCACAAATTCACACCTTGAAAGGCGTAATGGGCAGTTGTCAAAGTCGGGAATTTATCATTCTGACCCCAATCAAAATTCCCACCATCGATAATGGCGCCTCCCATAGCAACACCATGGCCACCCATCCATTTGGTAAGCGACTGAATGACGATATTAGCGCCATGCTCTAGCGGGCGGAATAAATATGGCGTGTTAAAGGTGCCATCTATCACAAGCGGGATGCCAGCTTCCTTTGTGACCTCCGCCACAGCAGGAACATCCATGACATCCATGCCAGGGTTTCCGATGACCTCGCCAAACACCATCTTTGTGTTCGGACGGATGGCCGCTTTGATAGCTGAGACATCATTTGGCGCCACGAAACTAGTCTCAATGCCATAGCGCGAGAGGGTATGTTCAAATAAGTTCACATTCGCGCCATACATCTGTGAGGAGGCGACAATATGATCTCCGGCGCTTGTCAATGCGAGGATTGTCAAGAAAAGGGCAGACATACCAGATGATACAGCAATGGCTGCGACACCGCCTTCTAGGGCTGCGACACGCTGTTCTAGCGCTGCAACGGTAGGGTTAGTCAATCTTGTGTAGATATGACCGCCAACTTCCATGTTAAACAAGGCGGCTGCATGGTCAGAATCTTGAAAGACATAAGAGGTTGTCTGATAAATCGGCACAGCGCGTGCACCAGTATGTTTGTCTGGCACTTGTCCGGCATGAAGCATCAGCGTGTCGAACCTATAATCCCCTGACATGACAGTCTCCTTCGGTGGTAGCTTTTTTCCTTTTAAACGTCGTTATGTCTGTACCAGACCACTAGGGCAGGCACAAATAATCCTGATAGAAAAGGTGCGAGAAAGTGCAGCTTTTTTACAAATTGAACAAAATGCGCCCCACAATGTCATTTTTGAACTTGTAATCATCTGCTAACTGCCTAGCTTCTGTGGAGTATTTTTGTCCTACAGGAGCAACTAATGGCTGGAGCCCCGATTTTCCCATCGCGCAGATTGCGCCCCACACCGTTTACCTCACGTGTCGAGGCATCAAATGTTAAGGCCTATACGGTTTATAACCATATGTTGTTGCCGTCTGCCTTTACCACATTGGAAGATGATTATCGTCACTTGAAACAGTTTGCCCAGATTTGGGATGTATCTGCGGAACGACAAGTTCAGCTAAAAGGGCCAGACGCGCATAAATTAGCTATGTTAATGTCAGCTCGCGACCTTTCGGGTGCTGAACCAGGTCGTTGTTATTATGCCCCTATCACAGACCGGAAAGGTGGCATGCTGAATGACCCCGTTGCGCTCTGTATTGCGCCAGACATATTCTGGTTCTCTATCGCTGATTCGGATTTGCTGCTATGGGCCGCTGGTTTGGCTGAGGGGTTAGACTTGAATGTTGAAGTCACAGAGCCAGATGTGTCGCCGCTCGCTATTCAAGGCCCAATGGCAGAAGATTTGTTGGTAAAGGTTTTTGGTGAAGAGATCAGGTCTATCAAATTCTTCCGCTTCAAATGGTTTGAATTTAAGGGGCAGAAAATGGCCATTGCGCGCTCTGGTTGGTCAAAGCAGGGTGGGTTTGAAATCTACCTACCAGACACAGCGCTTGGTGAACCACTTTGGGATGCGATTTGGGCAGAAGGTGAGCCATTTAAGCTACAAGCGGGTTGCCCAAATCTGATTGAGCGTATTGAAGGGGGCTTATTCTCCTATGGCAATGACATGACAAGAGAGAATACGCCGCTTGAAATAGGCCTAGAGAAATATTGCGCGCTTGATAAAGATGTTAACTTTATTGGGAAAGAGGCGCTCCTTCGGCAACGTGATGCCGGAGTGTCACAAAAGATTATGGGACTTCGCTTTGACGGCGCGCCTGTGACACCATTGTCGATTCCGTGGCCGATAACCGAGCAGGGTCATGATGCTGGTATCGTGACATCAGCAGCGTACAGCCCTGATATGGAAAGCAATATTGCCTTCGCTATGCTGAAGACTGAGTTTGCCTCAGTCGGACAAAAGCTAAGCTTTGCGTCAACGAATGGCACACATAACGCAGAAGTTTGTGAGATCCCATTCCTCTAGGGATGTACCCATAGTGTCTTATTACAATGAAGGGCAGTGACTTATTTCGCATTAGGTTGGAATAGGCGCTGCCCTTTTACTTTGAACGCACCAATGGCCTTTTGTCCTGCCGCGCTGGTTAGCCAGTCCGCAAACCGTTTTGCCTCAGCCTCTTTGGCTTTTGGGCAAGTGGCCTGCGAGACGGGAATAACACCATATTGGTTGAAGAGCGCTTCATCATCTTCAAATAAAATCTTGTGGGTTTGTTTATTTGCAAAGGCAATCCAAGTCCCTCTATCAGTCAGGGTATAGGCTTGCTTTTCCACTGCCAGATTCAAAGTCGCACCCATACCTGAGCCTGTTTCTAGATACCAGGTGCCAGAATCAGGTTGTGGATTAAGATCGACTGAACGCCATAGCTGCAATTCTTTTTTATGGGTGCCGCTATTATCCCCGCGCGAGGCAAAAAAGCCTTTTGCTTCGAAAAGCGCGTGAAAGGCCTCTTTAATTGTTGTTGTTTCACCTATCTGTGCGGGATCTGATTTTGGCCCCACAATAACAAAATCATTATACATCACATCAGCGCGATATAGCCCGAAACCATCGTCTACGAACGCTATTTCATCAGCTGTTGAATGGATTAAAAGCGCATCTGCATTACAGTTGCGACCATTGCGCAAAGCTTTTCCGGTGCCAACAGCCACGACAATGGCTTTGTGGCCCGTCTCTGCCTCATAGAGTGGTAATAGATAGTCATATAGACCTGAATTTTGCGTTGATGTTGTTGATTGAATTAATATCTGCGTATCTTTTGCTAGGCTGGGCTGTCCTAGCCCTAAACAAAACGCTATCACAGTTGCAGTAAGAGGGTGCCGCGCTTTCATAGCGGATACTCCATTATCAGGTCTTAGATGGGCCACGCAAAGTGGGTAAGAAAAGTCAAAATTTGTCGCAGTTGTGAAAACCAATATGCATCTTTTACCATACGCTATGCAAACTGATTGATTGCGATAAATAAGGCAGATATCATAATCAAGGCGTCATGATGGCGACAATCCCTTTTTCGTAGCGCGATATGAAAGATGACTAACGAGATGACGACACAGCTCATTGATCCATATGGACGGTCTGTTGATTATATCCGGTTATCTGTGACCGATAGATGTGATTTCCGCTGTGTCTATTGCATGGCAGAAGATATGACCTTTCTGCCAAAGGCTGATTTGCTGACACTTGAAGAGCTAGAGCAAATTGTGAAATGTTTTATGTCACTTGGCACACGTAAGGTGAGGTTAACAGGTGGTGAGCCGCTGGTACGTCGCAATATCATGCATCTTATCTCAGCATTGGGGGCAGAGGTCAAAGCAGGGCGTTTAGATGAGGTAACGCTCACTACAAATGGCAGTCAGCTTGGTAAGATGGCGCATGAGCTATATGAAGCTGGTGTTCGTCGCTTGAATATTTCACTTGATAGCCGCGATAAGGATGCCTTCAAAGAAATCACCAGATGGGGTGATTTAGATAAGGTTATGGCTGGCCTAGAAACGGCAAAACAAGCTGGCTTATCCCTTAAAATCAATATGGTTGCCTTAAAAGGCGTCAATGATGATGAATTTGCAGATATGTTGCGCTGGTGCGGCGATGAAGGGTTCGATTTAACCATCATCGAGGTCATGCCAATGGGGGATATTGGGTCTGAAAATCGCCTTGACCAATATTTACCACTCACTGAGGTTAGGCAGCAGTTGGAAAATCACTTTACGTTGACGCCATCCACCCATCGTACTGCGGGGCCCGCCCGTTATTTTGATGTCCAAGAGACAGGCGGCAGATTAGGTCTTATCACACCATTAACGCATAATTTTTGTGAGAGCTGTAACCGCGTCCGTATGACCTGTACAGGTGAGCTCTATATGTGTTTGGGGCAAGATGACAATGCGAATTTGGCGCATGCTTTGCGATCAGGGGGAGACGCAGCGCTGAAAGAGGCGATTATCGAAGCGATTGGCCGCAAACCAAAAGGTCATGATTTTGAGATTAGCCGCCGGAATAGCGCGCCAGCTGTGAGCCGGCATATGAGTGTAACAGGCGGATAAGCCATGTCTCAAAGCCCTTTTATCTTTGGCCTTGCGGCATTTTCAGGCGCTGGTAAGACAACGTTGGCTGAAAAACTCATCTCCTATGCAGCAGCCAAAGGGTTGGTAATCTCATCCATTAAACATGCGCATCATAAATTTGAACCTGATGTAGTTGGCAAAGATAGCTGGCGCCACAGGCAAGCTGGCGCGCGGCAAACCTTAATTGCCTCAGCAGATAGGTCAGCACTATATACAGAAAATTCTGTGTCACATCGCCCGCAATTATCTGAATTATTGGCACAGCTTGGCCCGTGTGATTGGGTATTGGTAGAGGGGTTTAAAACAGACCCGATTGTGAAATGCGAAATATTTGACCCCGCCCTTGGGAATGCGCCTCTTTATCCCACAGACCCTCATATCACAGCCTTTATCTGTGATGAGTGGGATAATAACTGCACTTTGCCGCAGTTTCAGCGCGATGATGTAGCAGGGATCTTTGCCCATCTTCAGGCACTATCTGAGGGACAACGCTGATGATGGCGCCCGCCATTCGCTATGAAGAGGCGCAAAAGCGGCTCGCTGAGGCGCTCGCGCCTATCGCAGGCACGGAGAATTGCCCTCTTGCTGATTGTTTGGGAAGGCTCTCAGCTGAAGATGTTGTGAGTGAAATTATGTTGCCGCAAACAACAAATGCCGCGGTTGACGGCTATGCTTTCGCCGCATCATCTCAACAAAATGAAGCCTTTACTATCATCGGCACCGCAAAAGCAGGCCATCCATTTACGGGTCATGTGGGCGCGAATGAAGCTGTCCGTATACTCACCGGCGCCATTATGCCAGATGGGGCAGATACCGTCATCATGCAAGAATTTTGCACTGTGACCGATGATCAGCTGACATGCAGTCAAAAACTAAGCAGTGGTAAAAATGCCCGTCCTGCTGGAGAAAATTTATCACCTGGTGAAGTGCTAATCTCACGAAATGAGGTCATTACCGCGGCACATATTGGGCAAGCGGCGGCGGCTGGGAAGTCATCTTTGCTTGTTTATCAGCCAATTAAGGTAGGCGTATTCTCTACTGGAGATGAATTAAGGGCGCCAACACAGCCACTAGCAGCAGGGCAAATTTATGATTCTAATCGCCCGCTCATCATCTCTCTCTTACAGCGATGGGGGGTTGCCATTCATGATTATGGTATCATTGCTGATGATGAGGATGAGGTACGTGCAACTTTACAGCTTGCCCATAAGGAATGTGATTTAATCATCTGCTCAGGTGGTGCCTCAGAGGGGGATGAAGATCATCTTCAAGCAGCATTAGCAAAAGAAGGTGCGACATCCTTATTTTGGCGGTTGGCGATGAAACCAGGTCGCCCCATGGCAGCATCCCAATTGGGTCAAACGCCTATTTTGTCTTTGCCGGGCAACCCTGTCGCGGTTTATGTCTGCATGACTTTATTCGCGTTGCCAGCTGTGCAATCCTTGATGACAGGCCATTTTGCGGTGCCTCGTCGGATAGCCGTGCAAGCTGCCTTTACGGCGCAAAAAAAGCCGCAAGAGCGTGCCGAATTCATCAGAGTGACATGCGAGGTAACAGAAGATGGGCAATTTGTCGCTAAGCCTCATGGTCGCAAAGGCGCAGGCGTGCTATCATCTTTGACAGGGGCAGATGGATTGGCAGAGCTTCCTTTTGAAGCTAGCCAGATAACAGAGGGAGACTGGCTATCTGTTATTCCGCTTCCTCACTTGGTATCATAATCGCGAACGTGGAGACGCATCAATATGCAAATACGCTATTTTGCATGGCTGAAAGATCATACAGGATGTAGCCAAGAGACTATGGCCCTGCCGCAAGAGGTGTCCACCATCGCTCAGTTGATATCATATCTTGAGCAAAAGGGCGCAGGGTATCAGCGTGCGTTTCAAAACCGAGATGTGGTTCGTGTGGCGCGTAATCAAGAGTTTGCCGCGCTCGATGATACGATTGAGGATAGTGATGAAATTGGCTTTTTTCCGCCAGTGACGGGGGGATAATCATGTGTGATATCTCCATTACCGTGGGGCCTGATGATGTGTCACTTGATGCCGAGATTAAGCAGATGTCTGAGGCAGAAACTGGCGCTATTGCGACTTTTACGGGGATTGTGCGCGATAGTGGCGGGGAGCTCATTTCCCTCACATTAGAGCATTATCCGGGCATGACAGAGAAAAAATTACATCAAATTGCGGATCAGGCCTGTCAATACTGGCCACTCAATGCTATACGCATCACACATCGCGTGGGACGGCTCTTACCTTCAGATATGATTGTGTTTGTGGCAGCCTCATCAGCGCACCGGGAAGCAGCGTTAAAAGCAGTGCATTTCATTATGGATTACCTCAAGACAGAGGCACCTTTTTGGAAAGCTGAGGAAACAAGTGCTGGCACCCATTGGGTTGATGCTAGAGAGAGCGATGACAAAGCCAAAGAAAAGTGGCAGGCCTAACGGTGCATGGGGAACATGCCCCATTTGATAGTGACAGAAAGTATCTCTTTTGACCAAATTCCATGAATTAGGGCTGGCAAAGCCCGTTGCACGTGCTGTGGCAGATTTGGGCTATGATGCCCCATCTTCAATCCAAGCGCAGATGATCCCGCATGTGATGAATGGCGAAGATGCCATTGGTATCGCGCAAACAGGCACGGGCAAAACAGCAGCCTTTTTATTGCCGCTTCTCTCATTCCTCTCAAAAATGGAACACCGCCCAGAAAAGGGACAATGTGATTGTCTTATCCTGACGCCTACACGTGAGCTGGCAAACCAAATCATTGAAAATGCAAGAGCTTACGGTAAACACCTGAAATTTTCAGCTTGTTTGATTGTGGGCGGAACCCGCTATGAGGGTCAGCTTCGTTCATTGGCAAAAGGCGTGAATTTGATTGTGGCAACGCCAGGGCGCCTGATGGACCATATGGAAACAGGCGCGGCTGATCTTTCAACCACGTCCTTTGTCGTGCTTGATGAGGCCGACCAAATGCTTGATATGGGCTTTGTGCCGGCAGTGCGTAAAATTTTGCAAGAAGTGCCAGATGCCCGTCAAACGCTGATGACATCTGCGACAATGCCTGGGCCCGTTGAAAAGCTCGCGTCAGAGTTTATGCAGAGCCCGCAACGTATTGCGGTTTCGCGCCAGTCAGAGCCTGCGAAAAATGTAACGCAACAGCTTCATTTTATTGATAAGCCGCAAAAGCCAAAAGCCTTGGTGGCTGTCTTGAAACAGCAAGAATGGGATAAGGTCATTATCTTTACACGTACCAAGCGTGGGGCCGATAAGGCACAGATTAATCTCATTAAAGCTGGCTTCTTTGCCCAATCACTGCATGGTGACAAATCATTTGGACAAAGACGTCATATTCTTGAGGAATTTAAGTCTGGCGATACTGACATCCTCGTTGCGACTGATTTGGCAGGACGTGGGCTTGATATTGATGATATTTCGCTTGTTGTTAATTATGATATGCCAAATGTCGCCGAGAGTTATGTTCACCGGATTGGGCGAACTGGGCGTGCCGGTCGTAAGGGCGTGGCTGTCTCGCTGATTGATCGCTCTGAGAAATCATATCTGAAAGAGATTGAAAAACTAATCGGTATGAATTTGCGCGAAAAAGCGACAAAGCTATCGGTAGAGGGTGTCAAGCTCATCGCAGATCAGGAGGGTGGGGAACACCGCTCTCGTAAGTTTGAGGGTGGTGCGCCTGATAAACGGTCTCAAAAAGGTAAAAAAACACGTTCACAGCCAGCGTCATTTGACAGAGATAAGCCAGAAGCAGGGCAGGAGCGTCCGCGCAAGCAAAAACAGTTTGATAAAAAACAGTTTGATAAAAAAGATCGTCGTCCGTCAAAGCGCCGGTCTGATGACTGGCAATCAAAAGAGTGGCAGTCAGATAGCTGGCAGCCAGATGAAGCCTTTCCGCAGCGCGGGGCTGATTCCTCATATCGTGAAGAGCCAAAAGGCCGCAACCGCAAGCGTCCGCCAAAACATATGCGCGGCAAAAGTGAGGGCAGAAAAGAAGGCGGCTTTGCCGATACATCACCGCGCGGTGATAAGCCAAAGCGCAGCCATGGTCCCAAAAGAGGTGGTAAGCCATTTCACGGGGAAAAAAGCTTTAAATCAGGGAAGCCATCACGCGGGGAAGGCGGTCAAAATTTTGAACCGCGCAAGCGTCCCGCAAGACAAGGTGATGCACCTGATAGAAAAGCTGGCGGTAGTGCTGGCCTCAAGCGGAAAGCATCAGGCCCACAGAAAGCGCGTCGTCAAGCCGCATCCCCCAATGCTGCGAAAAAACGCTCTAAATCGGCAAGAAGATCAGCCTGATCTTCTAAGCCAGCATAAATGCGCATGAGATAGCCCTCAGCGAGCTCCTCTCTATGGCTGCGCATTTTCTCGGTGAGAATGGCTTGGGTGAAAAGGCTTTCAAAGCCGCCCCAGCTTGCACCGATGCGCATCACTTGTAGCTGGGCGGCTGCCTTATCAATAGCCTCTTGTGTAAGGCGTTTATCAAGCACGAAGCCAAACAAGCCGCAAGAGCCCGTAAAGTCACGTGTGTAAAGCGCGTGATCAGGCGATGAAGGCAGGGCCGGATGTAAGACCGATGTCACAACATCTTGTGACTTAGTGAACTGTGCCAAGGCGAGGCCATTTCTTTCTGATTCTTTTAAGCGGAGATGCATCGTTCGTAAGCCACGCGCGCCGAGATATAAATCCTCTGGTCCGGCGCAAATACCCATGGTGCGTGCGGTGAGACGCACTTTGGCAATTTTCGCCCCATGTCCGCAAATCACGCCTAAATTTGTGTCTGAATGCCCCGTGATATATTTGGTGCCCGCTTCGATAACAATATCAATGCCCTTGGCAAAGGCATCAAAATGCAATGCCGTTCCCCATGTATTATCAATAAGGGTGGTAATGCCATGTGCTTTGGCAATAGCGGTCATGGCTGGGATATCTTGAATTTCAAAGGTAAGCGAGCCAGGGCTTTCGCAATATAATAGGCTTGTATTCTCTTTGATGAGGCCTGAAATGCCAGCATTGATCTGCGGTGGATAGAATTCAATCTCAGCGCCATAATTGATAAGCGTTTTTGTGACAAAGGCACGCGCCGCGCCATACATGCTGTCTGGCAGTAGGATATGATCGCCGGCCTTTACAAAAGATAGTAGGGCGACGGACACAGCTGATAGGCCGGATGGTGTTGAGATGGTGTCATCAGCGCGATAAAGCTGGCTGACGGCTTGTTCAAAGGCATCGCTTGTTGGTGTGCCAACACGCCCATAATCATAAGGCGAGGGCAGCTCATTGCGATAATGGGCAAGGCTTTCGCTTAATATGGTTGACGTGCGATAAATAGGCGGATTAGGGATGCCAAAATTCTCTTCTGGCTTCAAACCTGCACTTGCTAGAAGCGTTTTTATTCCGATATCGTCTGATTTTGCCATCTGATGCCTCAATTCATCATAATATTAGTCATATTTTGTTTTGTAAGACTTTTTGCTTAACAATCGTGAATATATTGCCTACAGTCAATGAACTTGGAGGGACGGACAACGATCTTCCGCACTTATTCGACTTAAAATCTTTGAGGGAATGAAACAATGAAAAAACTTATGTTTGCTATGGCTGGTGTTGCCAGCCTTGCAGCTGTGTCAACAGCATCTGCTGGCACATTGGAAGATGTACGCGAGCGCGGTCATCTTAACTGTATCGTTAACACAGGCCTAACAGGTTTCGCAGCACCAGACGATGCTGGTAACTGGACAGGTTTTGATGTTGAATTCTGCCGCGCTGTAGCAGCTGCTGTATTGGGTGACGCATCAAAGGTAGAATTCATCACAGCAACAGGTAAGACACGCTTTACAAAGCTTGCTGCTGCTGAAGGTGAAATCTTGTCACGTAACACAACATGGACATTCAGCCGTGACGTTGACCTAGCGCAGACATTCATCGGCGTTAACTATTATGACGGTCAGGCATTTATGGTGCCAGCATCATTGGGCGTAAGCTCAGCATCTGAGCTAGATGGCGCATCTGTATGTATCCAGACAGGTACAACAACAGAATTGAACTTGGCTGAGTATTTCTCATCAAACGGCATGTCATATGAGCCAGTGCCAATCGAAACAAACGCAGAAGCACGCGAAAGCTACCTTGCTGGTCGTTGTGACGTTTACACAACAGACGGTTCAGGTCTTGCTGCAACACGTGCAACATTTGACAACCCAGATGCACACGTCATTTTGCCAGAAGTTATCTCAAAAGAGCCTCTAGGTCCTGTCGTTCGTGAAGGCGACGATAACTGGGCAGACATCGTATCATGGACATTGAAAGCTATGATGGCTGGTGAAGAGCTAGGCATTACTTCAGCAAATGCTGCATCTTTGGCTAGCAAGTTGAATGACAACCCAGAAATCAACCGTCTACTTGGCGTTGACCCACTACAGGGTGCAGAACAAGCTGGTCTATCAAGCGATTGGGCCCTTAACATCCTGTCACAAGTTGGTAACTACCAGGAATCATTCGAGCGCAACCTTACACCACTAGGCCTAAGCCGTGGCATGAATGCGTTGGCACGTGACGGTGGTCTACACTACATCCCACCAATCAAGTAATTGATTGTCGGGTAATATGAAGGGCGGCCTCTTTTTAGGGGCCGCCTCTTTTGCTTTATTATTTTACATCAATCGGTAAGGGGTCAGCTGTGGATACACTCACACGCATATGGAGGCATGAAGAGTCACGCGCTGTTGTGATTCAAATCCTCGTTATTGCGGCTGTATTTGGGTCATTTGGGTGGCTAGTTAGTAACCTTGTGACGAATTTCGCCGCCTTAAATAAGAATTTTGGTTTCGACTTCCTTCTGCAACCAGCTGGCTATGATATCAATCAATATTTGATTGAATATACCAATCGCTCCTCACATTTGCGTGCTGCGATTGTTGGTTTGCTCAATACCTTCTTGGTCGCTATTTTCGGCATTGTCTTGGCAACCATTATGGGTGTTATTTTAGGTATTATCCGCCTGTCAAATAACTGGCTTGCGCGGAATTTGACCTACTGGTACATCGAATTCACACGTAACGTGCCGATTCTTCTCCATATTTTGCTGTGGCACGGCATTATTATTAATACCCTGCCGCATCCAAAGCGGGCCTTGGCTTTTGGCGATGTGTCATTCCTAACAAATCGTGGGTTCTATGTTCCCAAACCCATCGCCGAAGCAGGGATTGAGGTCGTTTACCTCGCGATTGTTGCCGCCATTACTTTCGCTGTGTTCTTCTCTCGCCGTGCGCGCAAAGTACAGGCTGAAACAGGTAAGCAATTGCCGGTATTTTGGACAAATCTTGGTGTTCTCTTAACGGTACCTGTCGCTGTTTACCTGCTTGCTGGTTCACCGTTAAGCTTCGATATTCCGGCTCTAAAAGGCTTTAACTTCAAGGGTGGTATGCATTTATTACCTGAATTCGTTGCTTTGACCTTCGCCTTGGCTATCTACACCGCAGCGTTCATTGCCGAAAATGTCCGTGCGGGTATTTTAGCCATCCATAAAGGGCAAAGAGAAGCGGCAGAAGCATTGGGTTTGCGTCCTGGCAAGGTCATGCGTCTTGTGATTTTGCCACAGGCACGCCGTGTCATTATTCCGCCTCTTACTTCACAATATTTGAATCTAACCAAAAACTCATCATTGGCGATTGCTATTGGTTATATGGATTTGGTTGCGACTTTGGGCGGTATTACGTTGAACCAAACTGGTCGCGAGATTGAAACAATGATGCTTGTGATGGGCATGTATTTACTTATTTCACTCGCCATTTCGGCTGGGATGAATTGGTATAACAACGCTGTGAAGCTAGTAGATAGGTAAGAGGATATCATGTCAGATACTCAAAAATACGCACCTGGCTCTCATCCTGATTTGCCGCCACCACCAGGCACCATTGGTGTCATCGGCTGGCTTCGTGCAAATCTTTTCTCGGATATCACCAATACAGTGATGACATTATTGTCACTCTATTTCCTCTATTGGTTCCTGAATGCTTCTATGAGCTGGTTCCTGCTCGATGCTGTTGTCAATGCCAATAGCCGTGCAGAGTGCCGTGAAATGGCAGATGGGGCATGTTGGGCTGTTATCACAAAACGTATTGGTCAGTTCATTTATGGCTTCTATCCTGTTGATGAAAGATGGCGTCCAAACCTCGCTTTTGTTGGTTTGTTCATTGCCGTATTGCCGTTGCTATATCCAAAGACGCCGTTCCGTCGTCACATGCTATGGTTCTCAGCCGCTTATCCGGTGATTGCTTATTATCTGCTATGTGGCGGTATTTTCGGCCTTACGGAAGTTGGCACAAACACATTTGGTGGCTTTATGTTGACCATGATTGTGGGTGTGACAGGTATTGCAGCTTCACTTCCGCTTGGTATTGCGTTGTCATTAGGGCGTCAGTCACGTCTGCTATCCGTGCGTGTGATTTCAATTGCCTTTATTGAATTTATGCGCGGTGTGCCATTGATCACATTGCTATTCGTGGCATCCACCATGCTGAACTACTTCTTGCCTCCTGGCACGACCTTCAACCTCTTATTACGTGTGTTGATCATGGTGACATTCTTTGCCGCTGCCTATATCGCAGAGGTAATTAGAGGTGGTATCCAAGCGATTCCAAAGGGGCAATATGAAGCAGCGCAAGCGCTTGGCTTGAATTATTGGCAGACAACAAGGCTCATTACCTTGCCACAGGCGTTGAAGATTTCAATTCCTGGCATCGTAAACACCTTTATTGGTCTCTATAAGGACACCACATTGGTTGTTGTCATTGGCTTGCTTGACCCGCTTGGGATCGGGCGTGCGGCATTGGCAGATGCAAAATGGAATGGTCTTTCAACTGAAACATACATGTTCGTGGCATTGTTCTTCTTTGTAAGTTGCTTTGCTATGTCTCGTTATTCTCTCTGGCTCGAAAAGCGCCTGAGCACAGAACATAAGTAAGAAGGTTTTTGAAAAATGGCTAAATCAGCAAAAAAATCTGAAATCGTCGTCAAAATTACTGACATGCATAAATGGTACGGCCAGTTCCACGTGCTCAAAGACATCAATCTTGATGTGGCACAAGGGGAACGTATCGTGATTTGTGGTCCTTCTGGTTCAGGGAAATCAACTCTGATCCGCTGCATTAACCGTTTGGAAGTGCATCAAGAAGGCTCCATTAACATTTATGGCACAGAACTATCATCTGACCTGAAGAATTTGGAGCAAATCCGTTCTGACGTTGGGATGGTGTTCCAGTCATTTAACTTGTTCCCTCATTTGACTGTGCTTGAAAATTGTACTTTGGCCCCCATCTGGGTGCGCAAGATGCCAAAGAAAGAGGCAGAAGCGTTGGCCATGGAATATCTTGAGCGTGTGAAAATTCCAGAGCAAGCCAATAAATATCCAGGCCAGCTATCAGGTGGTCAGCAGCAGCGCGTGGCGATTGCGCGCTCTTTATGCATGCAACCGAAAATCATGCTGTTTGATGAGCCAACCTCAGCACTTGATCCTGAGATGATTAAAGAAGTGCTTGATGTGATGATCGAGCTGGCAGAAACAGGTATGACAATGCTTGTTGTGACGCATGAAATGGGCTTTGCCAATAAGGTTGCCGACCGTGTGATTTTCATGGATGGCGGCGAAATTATTGAACAAAAAGACCCGCAAACATTCTTTACGAAACCAGAGAATGAACGCACAAAATTGTTCCTCAGCCAGATTTTGAATCACTAGGATCTTAAAATAAAAAATGCCCCAAAGTGGGGCATTTTTTTGTCTTTTATTTTGAGATATTAAGAGGCAATAGGGGCATCACTTGCGCCCCATTCTGCCCACGACCCATCATAAAGCGCGATATCTTCTTTGCCACATTCTGCCAGAGCCAGCGTGAGGCCTGCAGCCGTGACACCAGAGCCACAGCTTGTGATGGCAGGCTTTGAGAAGTCTAGACCGGCTCGTTCAAATTCTCCGCGAAGTTCTGATAGCTCTTTGAGCGTCCCCGTTTGTTTGTTAAGCAAATCTGTGATTGGCACATTTATTGCGCCAGGCATATGCCCAGAGCGTAAGCCAGGGCGCGGCTCATCAGCGGTGCCATGAAATCGCGGGGCAGGACGTGCATCAATAATTTGCACTTCATCACCCGCTTCAATGTGGCGGCGTAGCTCATCAAACAAAATAAGCTGAGCAAGGGCAGGGGCCGCAGTGAAATCACCAGACTCTCGGGGCTGTGCTGTGCCATGCGCCACAGCGCCGCCTGCTTTGACATAGGCAGGAAGCCCTCCATTGAGCACAAAGACATCTGCCTTCCCAAATAGGCGCAGAAGCCACCAGGCACGCGCAGCAGACAGAAAGGGTGAGTTATCGTAAATCACAACCTTATGGTCATTTGAGAGGCCGAATTCTTGCATCATATGGCTGAATTCTTCGGCAGTTGGCACCATATGTGGTAAATCAGAGCTGGTATCAGCGATGGCATTAATGTCAAAGAATTGGGCGCCCGGAATATGTGTCTGCTCAAATTCTGCGGCGGCATCACGTGCCATTGTCGGCAAGACAAAGGTCGCATCAAAAATGATGAGACTATCATCAGTAAGGTGGGTGATGAGCCACTCAGCTGAGATCAGATAACTCATGATGTTGTCTCCAACCAAGATGGTACTGGTAAATTTTTGGAACGTAAGAAATCTGGGTTCCATACCTTTGACTGATAGCGTTGACCTGAATCACATAAAATCGTGACAATGCGATGACCGGGCCCGAGGTCACGCGCCATTTTCATAGCGCCGGCAATATTGATAGCTGATGAGCCCCCAAGGAATAGCCCTTCATGTTGCATCAAATCAAAAATAATCGGTAGGGCCTCTTCATCGCTAATCTGGTACGCACGATCAACAATGATGCCATCTAGATTGGCTGTGATGCGGCCTTGGCCAATACCCTCTGAGATAGAGCCCCCATCTGCTTTTAGACTGCCATGTTGGTAGTGATGGTAGAGTGCAGAGCCATGTGGGTCCGCTAAGCCAATTTGAATGTCTGGATTTTGGCTCTTGAGGTAAAGGGATAAGCCGCCTAGCGTGCCGCCTGAGCCCACAGCACAAATGAAGCCGTCAATCTGGCCATCAAGCTGCTGCCAAATCTCTGGGCCAGTTCCCTCAATATGCCCTTGTCTGTTGGCAGTATTATCAAACTGGTTGGCCCAGATGACACCGCCACCTAATTCGTCTCGCAATTCATTGGCAAGACGCTCTGAATAGCGGACATAATTATTGGGATCTTTGTAGGGAACAGCCGGAACAAGGCGTAAATCGGCGCCGCAAACACGCAACGCATCTTTCTTTTCTTGGCTTTGCGTTTCAGGCATCACAATAACAGATCGATAGCCGCGTGATTGTCCAGCCAAAGTCAGGCTAATGCCTGTATTGCCAGCGGTGCCTTCGACAATGATACCGCCTTTTTGTAGCTCACCACTTGCCTCTGCGGCTTCAATAATGCCTTTCGCTGCTCTGTCTTTCACAGAGCCTCCTGGATTAGCATATTCGGCCTTCCCATAAATCTCACAGCCTGTGGCATCAGATACCGCATTGAGCCGTACCATCGGCGTGTTGCCAATTAATTCAAGATAATTTGCGGGGATGGCAGGTGAGGTCATGACAGGTCTCTTTCAGCTCAAGGAAGTAGCCTCTCTTTATACTAAATCAGATAATTTTGTGTCAAATTTTCAATCTCTTATTTGACAGGTCCCTGATGGTTGTGGCTTGTTTCTTAGAACGCTGAATTTAGGA
>CALEYP010000087.1 GCA_937924895.1 uncultured Alphaproteobacteria bacterium | reverse complement strand
CCTTTGATTACCAAATGGATGAATATGTCCAAGGTGATTTGGTGAAGGTGTCTATTCTTGTGAATAGTGATCCTGTAGATGCGTTATCAATGATTGTGCATCGTGACCAATCTGAGACAAGAGGGCGCGCCATCTGCACAAGGCTAAAAGATCTGATCCCCCGCCAAATGTTCAAAATTGCCCTTCAAGCGGCGATTGGCGGTAAGGTGATTGCCCGTGAAACCATCTCAGCTTTGCGTAAAGATGTAACAGCCAAATGTTATGGTGGTGATGTCAGCCGTAAGCGTAAATTGCTAGAAAAGCAAAAAGAGGGCAAAAAGCGTATGCGCCAATTTGGTAAGGTTGATATTCCGCAGGACGCCTTTTTCAAAGCGCTCCAGATGGGTGATAACTAAGCTACATGGGTGATGCCTAATATTGTGTGAGGGCCGTGTTCTAGCGGCCATCCATCTTAAGAGAGCGAACCGATTTTCGGCCCCGTTTCGCCTTAAAGCTTGCGCCTAGGAAAATCACGGCAGCGAGGAGGCCAAGAACTAGGCCGGCTGGCCATTGCAGAAGGCCTGCGATAAGGGGATGCCATAAAAACGTCTCGCACCCCAAAAATGTCAATAGCGCGCAGGGGTCGATATACCGATCAACCACAGCCTCGGTGAGTTGTAGCGAACCAGGTGATAATTCGTACCATAGTTGGCCCATTAATTTAGACGGGGTGTCATCATTGCGAATATCGCCCCAGAAAACAATCAATGAAGCGATAGCAAATATAGCGCCGATAATTTGAAAAATACGCGTTCCCATGCGCTCATGATTGGCAGTTTGCAAAGAAATAGCAAGTACAAAAATGGGAAAAAGTTATTCTTGGAATAGATAGCTTGTGGCAATAGCGAGGATTGCAAAAATAGGATGCATTCGCTATTGTGCCCACAGTCACATGCAGGAGAGATGGCCGAGCGGTTTAAGGCGCACGCCTGGAAAGCGTGTTGGGGTTAACGCCCCTCCGGGGTTCGAATCCCCGTCTCTCCGCCAGTTTGGACGCTGCTATGTCTAAAATATCCCTCGATCCTGATGATAAACCGCGCTGTTTTGGAAACCGTCCTGGGCAAGCGCTTTATGCCGCCTATCATGATGAAGAATGGGGCGTGCCCGTTTATGATGACCGCCTGCTTTTTGAGATGCTTATTCTGGAAGGGGCGCAAGCAGGGCTATCTTGGGAGACCATCTTAAAACGCCGCGAAGGCTATCGGGCGGCCTATCACCAGTTTGATATTGCCAAAGTGGCGGCGATGGATGATGACGCCTTAGACGCGCTCTGTGAAGAGACTGCCATTATCCGGCATCGATTAAAGATTTTTGCGGCACGTACCAATGCGCGGTGTGTGATGGCCATTCAAAAGGAATTTGGGTCTTTTGCGCATTATATCTGGGGGTTTAGCAATCATTCTATTGTGAAAAATCACTGGAAAGATGCGACTGAGGTGCCGGTCACCACAGCTTTGAGTGACGCGTTATCGCGTGATTTGAAACAGCGTGGTTGTCGCTTTGTCGGCAGCACTATTATCTACGCCTATTTGCAGGCAGTTGGTGTGGTCAATGACCATGTAACAAGCTGTTGGCGCTATCAAAAATAATTAAAAATATAAACTAATGCGTGTGGTTTGATCTAAAAATATTTCAAAAAACACAGTAATTACGGGATAGAAAATTATTTCATCACTGATGCTTGACTCATAAAATTAATATTATTATCGTATAGGTTGTACAGAGAAATCTGTGCATGCGAAATCAAAGCAGTTCGGAAATGTGGAGAACGATAAGTGGGGTACCAGATGATATGTTTATATCTGATGGTATAGTAGCCGCATTTTTGAAAGTCTTTGTGGCAACAGGTGATACGTAAATCGTATGTCCTATCTCCTTGTTGGGTCCTGTTACAGGACGCGATGTTGCCAGAATTTGAAGGATACTATCTTGCGAGTGACCTCACCTTATGATCTTTCATGAGGCGGTTAAGTGCCCTTCAAATTTGGTAATAATCGGTTCTTGGACATAACATGGGTGACATGTAGAGTTCTTGCTTATATCTAGATGTCCGAAGATGTGCCTTGTCCTAGTTCTCTGCTGAGGCAGAGCTGTGATGAGATGATAACCCCTTAAAACTGGGTTGATTATCACGCTAGGGTAATGCCGGGGAGAGGCCTCCTAAGGGTTAAGACCATTTTGGCCATAGCAATTAGAGAGGTAGGAAATGGCTTTGCTTTAATTCCTGCAAAGCAACCTTTGTTGACATGGATGTGAAATCAATCTGGCTTATCAGCCGCTGTTGAAACGCATCATATGCCTCAATGGTTGGGCAAATGACCTTTAATTGGTAATCTGCTCCTTCACCGGTTAGGCGGTGCGCTTCTACAATTTCTGGCATATTGTCGATGATTGTTGTGAAGCGTGCCACCCAATCGGGGGCATGACGCCCCACGGTTATTGACAGAAAGACAGTAATCGGCAGGCCTAATGCTATGCGGTTTAATTTAATTATTTTCCCTTGAATAATATCAGCTTCTTCTAAACGCCTCAGGCGATTCCAGCAGGCCGTCTTTGATAAATTGACGCGCTGTGCAAGCTCTGCCAAAGGCAGATCTGCGGTCTCTTGAAGTTGGCGAATAAGGGCAAGGTCTATGATATCCATTCTGTATAAATCCTATTTGATAGAACATTATCCCTATAATAGATGATAAAACAAAATATTTCAGAAAAATGTTCTGTTACACCTTGTTGTTTTTAGAACCGTCCGTTAGCCCTACCATCCCACATTTTTGCAACCTTCATGTGAAAAGGATGAAGCAGTCATGACACAGACATCACAGGCAAGAGCCCTTCATAGTGAAACCCTCGCATTACATGGGGGGTCGTATCGTGCCGATAGCGCTACCAATGCAGTGGCTGTCCCGATTTATCAAACGACAAGCTACCAGTTTGATAGCACCGAACATGCTGGCAAATTATTCGCCTTACAAGAATTAGGGAATATTTATACCCGTATCATGAACCCCACAACACAGGTTTTGGAAGAGCGGCTCGCTGCCATTGAAGGCGGTGCTGCCGCATTGGCTGTGGCCTCCGGTTCGTCAGCTGTGGCATTGGCCATCCAAAATGTCGCCGCCGCAGGGGATAATATTGTAGCCTCTCCGCATCTCTATGGCGGTACCTATAACCTCTTCACCCACACATTACCCAAAATGGGAATTGAGGTGCGGTTTGCCGACCCTGCCGATCCACAAAGCTTTGTCGCGTTGAGCGATGAACGCACGCGCGCCTATTTTGGTGAAAGCCTCCCTAATCCACAATTGGTACCTTTCCCGATCGCGGAGGTGGCGGCACTTGGTATTGCCCGCGGTATTCCTTTGATTATTGATAATACAGCCGCGCCTCTTACCTGCCGTCCTTTTGACCATGGGGCAGCCATTATCGTACATTCTCTGACAAAATATATTGGCGGTCATGGTACCTCCATCGGCGGTATCATCATTGATTCAGGGAATTTTGATTGGACGGCTTTGCCAGATCAGCAACCGCTCTTCAACACACCAGATGAGAGCTATCATGGCGCCATTTGGGGGCAGCTCGTTCCCGAGGCACTAGGGGCACCAATTGCCTATGCTATTCGGGCGCGGGTGGTGTTGCTGCGTGACTTAGGGGCCGCTTTGTCACCTGCCAATGCGTTTCACCTGATCCAAGGGCTAGAAACGTTGCCGCTTCGCTTCCGGGAACATCAGGCCAATGCCGCCAAAGTGGCTAAGTTTCTGAGCGGTCATAAGGCGGTGTCTTCTGTTATTTATCCTGGCCTCTTTACCGGAGGGGATAAAGAGTTGGCAGACACATATCTGACCAAGGGTCATGGTGCGCTTGTTGGGTTTGAGCTCGCCGGCGGCGTTGCCGCAGGGCGGTCATTTATTGATCATTTGCAATTGCTCTATCATGTGGCCAATATTGGTGATGCGCGCTCACTGGCTATTCATCCGGCCTCAACCACTCATTCGCAATTATCACTTGAGGATCAGATCAAAGCAGGTGTCACGCCAGGCTATGTCCGGCTCTCCATTGGTATTGAACATAGTGATGATATTATCGCTGATATCGCACAGGCTCTCGCGGCGGTTTAACGGCTTTTGGCCACATATTATCATAGCGATGAGATATGAGAGATGGTACGCTTTCTCGTCTAAATAACGGGGAGGAAGCGGCCATGTCTTTCAAACATATCACAGTAGAACAGCAAGGTGATATCGTTACAATCACCCTAGATATGGCAGAAAAATCAGCCAATCTTCTTTCTCAAGCCATGATCGCAGAGTTAGATGCGGCGTGTGATCAGATTGCCGCATTAGATGATATTGCGCTGGTGATGATTCGCTCCGCCAAACCATCTGGTTTTGTGTTTGGTGCCGATATTATCGAATTTGAAACGCTGCAAGAGCCAAAAGATGTTAGGCGCCTGCAAAAGCGCGCTATGGCCATGCTTGACAAGCTTGAATCTCTAAAGGTTGTCAGCGTCGCCTTGTTGAATGGTCCGGCGCTTGGTGGCGGCTTGGAATTGGCCTTGGCCTGTGATTATCGCCTTGGTGAGGAGGCCGCTCGAACGATGCTAGGTTTTCCCGAAGTCAATCTCGGTCTGATGCCAGGCTTTGCGGGAACAGCGCGGGCCGCACGCCTCCTTGGGGCTGAGGCGGCCTTATCCTATTGTTTATCTGGCAAGCCTATTACATCAGCATCTGCCGCCCTAGAGGCTGGTATCTTGGATGGGTGCTGTGAGGCATCAGCCGTTGAGGCGACAGCGCGTGGCCTTGCTATGAGGGGCAAGAGACAATTTGAGCCACACGATAACGTATCAAATCAGAAGATGGTTGAAAGCGCACGTGAGGCCCTTCGTGCCAAACAGCGAGATGCTGCCATGCCTCATGCGTTGCGTATCTGTGATCATTTTGAAACAGCTCTGTCTGCTGAACATCTCTATCAGGGCCTCATTGACGGAGAATTGCACCATTTCCCGCATTTGATGCTCAGTGAAGAATCAAAAGCGATGCGCCACCTATTTGCGATTAATGACAAGGTGAAGAAGCAGGGGCGCGGGGACCCTGAGGTCTCAAAAATTGCCGTGATTGGCGCTGGAACAATGGGGGCTGATATTGCCACTTTCTTGTGCTTTAAAGGGTTTGATACCTATCTCAGCGATATTCAACAGCCCGCCTTAGTAGCAGCGAAAGAGCGGGCGCATACTTATTTTTCCCGTAAATTGTCAGATGATAAAGCAGAAGCTGCTGCAAATAGGTTCCACATCGCACCTGATGATGCGCAACTTGCCGCTTGTGATATCATCATCGAAGCTGTGCCCGAAAAATTAGCCTTGAAGCAAGATATCTGGGCCAAGATGGAGCTGATTGCCGGGCCCGATGCTGTGTTGGCAACCAATACCTCGGCCCTTGACCTGAACGATATCGCTACCAAAATGGCCCAGCCTCATCGCTTATTAGGGGTTCATTTCTTTAACCCTGCCACAGTCATGCCACTGGTTGAAATTGTGACAACACCAGATAGTGATGATGCCACGATCAGACGTCTTATCAAATTAATGACCAAAATCGGTAAAATGCCTGTGCCTGTGCGCAATAGCCCTGGCTTCATCGTCAATCGTGCCTTACTGCCTTATATTTATGAAGCCATTGCCATGTATCTAGATGGCACGGTGGCTGATCAGATTGATGAGGCAGCGCTCTCTTTTGGGATGCCTATGGGGCCGCTTGAATTGGCAGATCTCATCGGTCTTGATATCTGTCTTGATGTCGGGCGCCACCTGCAATTAGATGAGGCTGTCAGCCAATTTCTGTCAGAAAAAATCGCGTCAGGTGAAGCAGGGCGTAAAAGCCAAAAAGGGATTTATGCCTGGGAGGGGACATCCGCCCAACGCCCGAGAGCCAGCTATGATGAGGCAGCATTATCGCCGCTTAGCGATAGATTTATGGCGCCCTTATTTGCAGCCTGCCAAGCTTGCTTAGATGAGGGGCATGTCTCGCATCCTGATTTTGTAGATGCCGCCATGATTCATGGGGCAGGTTTCCCTGCTTATAAGGGGGGACCGCAATTCTATCAGCGCCGGCTCGCAGAAAATCGATCCTCTTAGGACCCAGCAAAGTCGAGCTGTCGCCATGCTTCATAGAGCATGATGGCAGCTGTATTTGAGAGGTTAAGGCTACGATTCCCCTCAATCATGGGCATGCTTAAGCGCTTATCTTCTGTGAAATAGTGATGAACATCGTCGGGTAAACCTGTTGTTTCACGGCCAAATAAAAACCCGTCACCCGCCTGAAATTTGGGTTGATCATAGCGCGTTTTCCCAAATTTTGTAATGGCAAATAGACGTGTGATAGGCGAGCTATCAAGGAAATGCTGCCAATCATCATAATGCTGAACCTCTGCTAAGGCATGATAATCAAGCCCCGCACGACGGCAGGCTTTCTCCGATACATCAAAGCCAAGCGGATAAATCAAATGTAATTGTGCGCCGCCATTAGCGCATAACCGAATGATATTTCCGGTATTGGGCGGGATCTGGGGTTGAAAAAGGACAATATGGAACATTACGTTAAATTATTTTTAAGGGTTTAGTAATTGATTTTACTAGCATAATTTAAAGCCTGGCTTAGTGCTAATGAAAAAACTTTCAGGGCGTTAAGACTTTATTAGTCTTTCTATGCCTATCCTGCGGATTACTTCGAAATGCTTTTGCAGGAGATCCGTTTTGATAGCATATATTCCCCGTTTGATCGGTCGGCTCAGTGTGGGGTGTCGTACCCGTCATGCCGCACGCCACCATCTGATTGCCAAGGCCCTTATGCCTCTTGGCTTGATAGTAGCGTCATCTGTCTCATTGACCACCCCTGTGAGTGCGGTGACCTTATCTGATGACTTGTATCGGGCCCTATATCTTGACCCTCAAATTAGCCAATCGGCGGCACGATCTTGTCAGGCCGTCTATGATCTTGGCATTGAGCGGGCTGAGAAGCGTGTGCAACTATCTGGCCGTCTCACAGGTGAACGTGATTTAGCGCATAATTTCAACAATAATTCTGACAGAGGCGAGACACCTGCGCGTTTGCGTGGGTTTAATGAGGGTGAAAATGACCTGTTTGATGCAGAAATTGAAGGACGGTACCGCCTCTATGATTGGGGGGTGAGTGATAACCGTATCTCAGCGGAGCGCACGCGCCTTGCGGCCTCGCGTTTGTCAATCGAAATTGAACTAGCCGAGCGGGCTCGTGAATTGCTTGAGGTTTTGATTGCTTATGAGCATACGCAGACTGAAATATCGCTATTAGGTCAGGCGCTTGATGAGCTTGTACCTCATTTGGAGGCGATGGAAGCGCAAAGCACGGCTGGTTCACTCTCAGTGTCTGACTATCGTTCTGCCAAATTAGCAGAGCTGGATTTGGATATTCGATATCAGCGCGCTGAAAGGCAACTTATCCAGATTGAGAGAGAGATTGAAGATCAGTTTGGAATAGCGGTTGATGTGGCCAAACCACTTTTAACGCTCTTTTTAGATAATCGCCCAGCAGAGGCTGCCAGTATCACAGCAGAAGAATGGTCAGCTGTGCGATTGCAGGATTTATCGGTGCAAGCCACGCGTCATGATCTGCATGCGATTGAAAATGAACTATTCCCTACTATCTACGGCGTTGTCACCTCCACGGTCTTTGACCTCACTGATTTTGAGAGTGAGTATCAAGTCTCTGGCCGCATAGAATTTCGCCTACTTCTCTATGATGGTGGTGCCAACAAAGCGCAGCGTGCGCGAACAGATTGGCGCATTCGTGAATTACAAGCCACACGTGATGAAAGATTACGCGAATTTGAAACGCAAGCCAGCCGCATCGCCGTTGATATTAGCCGCCGTGCAGAAGAACAAGCCAATGTGCAGGCGCGGCTAAATGATATTGAAACACGATTTAATAGCCTCATGGCGTTGCTTGGGAACTCGCTGGTATCGCGTCTTGATATCACGCAATTAATTACCCATCGCGCCACCACAAAAATTGAGATGTCTCAGACCATTTGGCAACAGGAATCAGCTTTCCTTCAAGCACAATGGTTATCTGACAGACTCCTTCAAATCTTGACTATCCAAATAGGAGAAAATGCATGTTAAAGCCAGCAAGACGGCTGCGCGATCATTGGTTTTATGGTCCCGTTTTTCAGAGTAGTTCCATTTATGTGCAAGTGATCCTTGCCTCGGTTCTGATTAATCTCTTCGCGCTCGCATCATCACTTTATATCATGACAGTGTATGACCGCGTGATCCCGAATAATGCGATTGAATCTTTGATGGCGCTTACCTCTATCATCGTGGTTGTGATCATCTTTGATTTCATTATGAAGATAATTCGCGGCAATTTTGTTGACCGTGCCAGCTTGAAGATTGATCGCCGGGTTTCGACCAATCTCTTTGATAAAATCTCGCGACATGACACCACATTAGGGCGCAATGCAACAGGTGCGCTAGCGGCGACAGTGCGTGATTTTGATTTGCTGAAAGATGTGATTGGCTCGGCAACATTTACCATTTTTGCAGACTTGCCTTTCATCGCCTTATTCCTCGTGGTGTTGTGGTTGATCGGGGGACCGGTGGCGGCAGTGCCAGCCATGATTGTACCTCTGGTTATTCTGTTTGGTCTTATCCTCCAGCCGATTATCCGTCGCATGACTGAAATCTCAATGACTCAAGGCAAATCCAAGCAAGCCGTCATGGTTGAAATGATTGGGGCACTAGAGACTGTGAAGACGACACAGGGCAATTCTATGCTCCGCAACCGCTGGTTAAATTCAGTATTGAACCAAGGGCAAACACAAGCCAAGACGAAGCTGACAAGCCAGCTCGCAAGCCATTTTGCACAATTTGGTCAACAAGCGAGCCAGGTCGGCATTGTGGTCTATGGGGTGTTTTTGATTAGCGCCGGTGATCTGACAATGGGGCAATTGATTGCCTGTGTGATTTTGTCTGGGCGGACAATGGCACCTTTGGGTCAAATTACGGGCTTATTGGGACGTATGAACCAAGCTATTTCTGCCTATCGCGGCTTGCATG
>CALEYP010000086.1 GCA_937924895.1 uncultured Alphaproteobacteria bacterium | reverse complement strand
AAACCATCTCAATGATAACAGGGATGAGAAGTAAACAAGTGATGCGACCAATCCAATTGCTAAAAATATCGATATTACCGACAATTTTACGAATCAGCGGATGCATATCCTCTGGTGTATCACCTGGCTCACCAGCGCGACGTTCCGCGATCAGTTCATCAGAGATATCTAAATCTTCAATGCGTGGCTCTTCTGCCATTCTTCCTACCCCTTATGTGAAATGCTGATAAGTCAGCAAAGAAATGCAAAATGAATAAATAAAATCAGCCTCACAACTAAGATGTTATGAGGCTGATAAAGAGATTTATTTCAAGCTGTCAGCATAAGCTTTACCAAGCTTGGCGTTAGATGTTTGCGCGCCGGCCCAGAATGGCACTGCAACACGAGCAAAATCTTTTTGTGACTGCCAAACTTCAGCAAAGAACTCATTTTCTGCTGCGTTCTTTTCAAGCAAAGCATTCGCGGCATTCATATAAGCTGGGAAGTAATCAGCTGGTGTATCATGCAAAATAACGCCATGGTTCTCTGTTAGATCCAATAGGGCTTCACCATTTTCATAGATACGTGTTGCCACCATCTTCATCAAAGATGCGTTGGCTGCAACTTCGAATGCCTTCTTCTGGTGATCTGTCAAAGAGTTATAAACATCTTTGTTCAGATACATATCAGCATTCACAACCACCTGGTGTAGACCTTGTAGGTAGTAGTGCTTCAACACTTTTTGGAAACCGAAATCTGAGTCAGGCTTTGGACAGCACCATTCAGCAGCATCGATTGTGCCTTTTTCAAGCGCTGGTAGAATATCACCGCCGCCCATAGCAACAGAAGCCACACCAATATCCTTATATGTCTGACCTGGTAGGCCTGGAGGTGTGCGGAAGCGATATTTACGGAAGTCTTCCATTGAATTAATCGGCTCTTTAAACCAACCGAGGGCTTCTGGACCCACTGGCTGAAGCATAAAGCCTTTTACATTAACGCCCATTTCATCCCATAGCTGGTCGTATAATTCTTTACCACCGGCATTGAGGAACCAAGACATAAAGGCAATATTATCGATACCAACGCCGGCACCAGCCACTGGTGAGCCGAATAGCATCGCTGCTGGGTGCTTACCTGACCAGTAGTGTGTCCAAGCAAAACCACCTTCGATCAAACCAGAATCAACCGCGTCCAGTGTTTCACGAACACCAACAACAGCACCCGCTGGTAAGATTTCAAATGTTACTTCACCGCCTGTCAGCGCTGTCACGTCATCCATAAAGTCACGAAGCATCGCCACTTCTGATGTTTGTGTGCCAAGCACAGCCTGGACACGGATATGAACTTCATTTGCAGAAGCCATTTGCGGCATAGCAAGCATAGCAAGGCCAACGCCAGCAGCTGCAACACCACTAATCATTTTAGAAAATTTCGACATGGTTCTCCTCCCTCGTCGTCTTTTTGCCTTTTGGTTTTTTACAGCACCCCCAGACATAAGGCGGCTGGCTGAGGGGGGTGGGGCTGTAATTTCGGTCCGCGACGCTTGGTTATCTTTCTTTTGAGAACATTTACCCAGCAGACGGGAAACTGATATTTTACCTTAGGGTTATTAACCTCTTTTTAAAACGTTCTTTTCTGCCCCATGATATCTCATCATTGACCAGTATATTTTTTTGGGGGGTTCCAGGTCATAAGGGCGCTGAAGCTGCCATATCTGTAAAGATATTCTATAACCGATAACATCCCCCCGATTGCTATCAACGCGTCACAGAAAATAAACGCGCAAGAATATATTAGTACATGCTTAGCCCATCATGGGAAGCCCTAAAGTCGCAAGTAAAATGCTCAATTGGACCCATGAATAGTGGCAACTGGATTGAGAGCTTGCCACCTTGTGGGGGGCTGAGGCTATAGGACTGTGAAAACAGACAGGTTACGCTGTCGTATTTTGTGGCATGTGATAAGGCAGGGTGATCGAAAAACACGCCCCCTTTGGCTTATTTTGTGCCTCAATGGTGCCGCCCAGCAATTTGATGATTTGAGCAGAGATAGGTAGTCCTAATCCAACGCCTGAGCGACCGCCTGTTCCTGCGGTTGCGAATTTCTCAAAAATATCAATTTGGTCAAGTGCCGGTATGCCTTGCCCATTATCTTGTACATCTATGATGACTGTCTCAGCAGCGGGGTCTGTGCGCAAAGCTAGCCAGATTTCAGGGCGCTCTGATTTATTATGTTTGATGGCATTGGCAATCAGGTTAATGACAGGTTGCACAAGCCGGTCTGGGTCTGTTGTGATCGTCACATCACTATCAGGGAGGTGCAGGCGTGCCTGATAGTCTTCTTGCAAGGCAGCTGTTGCCGCGCTTGCACGCTGTAGGATGTTGAATAGAGAGACATGGTCAGCATGTAAAACGGGCTGACCACTCTCTAAGAAACTAATATCAAGAATTTCATCGAGTAATTTTGTCAGACGCAGGCTTTCATCATGGATGATGGTGGCAAATTTGGCTGACTTTTCGGTGCTCTCAGATAGCTCAGTTTTTAAGATTTCAGAGAATGACCGTATTGATGTCATGGGGGTGCGCAATTCATGGCTAACAGAGGTGAGGAACTGATCGCGCTGTTGACCGAGATGAACCAATTGCATATTAGCGGCGCGTAATTGGACAGCAGTATCTGTTAGCTCTTTTGATTTTTCCTCCAACGCCACTGAATAGGTGCGTAATGCGGCCTGTTCATCAGCTAGCGCGATAATTTCGGACACAGATAGCGTGCCTCTGCCGACAAAGGGGCTGAGCATGGCTTGTGCTGTCGCCGCACCAACAAGCGAGGCAAATTCTTTTTCAAGCGACTCTAGGAAGTCAGTGGTGATGAGGGGTAAGCCATTTTCAATGCCTTGTGCCCGCGCGGCTTTCCGAAAAAAGCCAGAGCCATCTTTTTGTCCTAAAATACGCTGTGACAAGGCTAATAATTCATGCGCCGATGCACCTTCATGAAATAATGACCGTCTGGTGCCAGATGCTGGCTGGGCTTGGAAAATCGCGAATTGTAAGCGTTCCATATCGCTTGGCTGTGTGGCCAAAGACACGAGCATAAAGACCGCGCAATTGCCGCCTAATGACCAGATAAAGGCATGAACGAGCGGGTCTTCGATCATCACGCCAAATAAGGCGTGAGGCTGCAGAAGCCAAAGGCCAAATAAGCCATTTTCAATCACGTAATCACTGAGGATGAAGCGCCCTTCAAAACTTGGCAAAAACGAGGTGTAAGCCCATAGGATAAAGCCTGTGACAACGCCAGCAATCGCCCCTTTTTTGGTTGCGCCTCGCCAGATCATGCCGCCAAAAAGAGGTGGCACAATTTGGCTAACGCCAAGGAAAGAAATCAAACCAATTGAGGCCAGCGCCTCTGTCCCACCAGTGAGGCGATAGTAAAAATAGCCAAGCGCGAGAATGAGGAAGATCGTCAAACGTCGTGTGATTTTCGTTAAAATACGCAAATCACTACTGCTGCGGGCCTGTGTTCCTTGGCTCTTCAAAATTAATGGCAAGACCAGGTGGTTAGATACCATCGTTGCCAGGGCCAAGGCGGCGACGATAACCATCGAGGTGGCAGATGAAAACCCGCCGAGAAAGGCAAGAATGGCAAGGCCGTCATAGCCTTGTGACAGAGGCACCGTAAGCACAAATAGATCAGGGTTGGCCCCATCGCCGCCTGTGCCAAGTCCAAATAGGGCAATGGGCATCACAAATAAACACATCAAAAGCAAATAGCCAGGAAAGGCCCATGAAGCGAGTGCTAGTTGGCGCTCTGACTGATTCTCAACAACCAGAACTTGGAACATGCGCGGCAGGCTGAAAATCGCAAAGGCAGACAGACAAATAAGCGTTGCCCAGCGGCTTGAGAAGATCGTATTGGTCTCTAACCGAGATAACACGTCATCTGTTAGAATCATTGTCGGATCATCAATAATCCAAAAACAAACAGCAATGCCAACTGTGACAAGTGCGACAAGCTTTACAACAGCCTCTAATGCAATGGCTGTCACCACCCCCTCATGGCGTTCGGAGGCATTCAAGTTACGTGTGCCAAACATGGCGATGAAAACAGCCAAGCCAAGGGCAATTGAGAGCGTTGTTATATCTTGCCAACCTGTTGCTGCGGCAGCATCTTCTGTTTGTGCAAACACTGAAAAAGAGAGCGTTAATGATTGCAGCTGAAGTGCGATATAGGGCGTGACACCTATCACTGCGATAATCGTTGTGATGGCCGCTAGAGATACAGATTTGCCATAGCGGGCCGATACAAAGTCAGCGATAGAGGTAAGCTTTTCAGTGCGCCCAATCTTCACGAGGCGGCGTAAAAACCACCACCATCCAACAAAAATGATGGTCGGTCCCAAATAAATCGCCAAAAATTCAAAGCCATTGCGGGCTGCCGATCCGACCGCGCCATAAAACGTCCAGGCGGTGCAATAGACAGATAAGGACAAGGTATAAATCAGCGGCGATGATAATAGTGGTCTGCGGTTTGATTTCACAGCGCTATCAGCCCAATAGGCAACAGCAAAGAGCGCGATGGCATATATTACAGCAACAAGAACAACAATCTGCGCATTGCTCATGAGATATCCTGTTCTTGAGAGTGCAGGTCATCTCCTACTGACCTCCGGCTTGTCAGAAAGGCGGTAAAAATCAAGCCAAGCCAGCAGCCAAATAATAACATGGCTGAGGTAAATAATTCTGCTGGCATCATCACTATATTCACCAAGGGTGTGATGAAAAATAGAAGCGCAAATAAGGTCGTGGCGGCTGATAGCTTATGAATCATCGGCCCATCATCATGTGTCATCTGCCGCTAAAAGCTGCTTTACATTGTCAAGCAATTCGCTATTGGCAAAGGGTTTTGTCATAAATAAATTAATGCCTGCCAGCTGCGCCTGTTCTTTATCTTTATGCTGACCTTTGGCCGATAGCATCAAAATAGGCAGCCCCTCAGTCTCTTTATTTTCTCGCAATTCACGTGCGACAGCCAGGCCTGACTGATTGGGTAGCATATAATCTAAGACAATCAGTGATGGGCGAATCTCATGCACAGCTGCAACGGCTTTGGCACCATCAGACACGACCACAACGTCCCAGCCTTCGCTCTCAAATAAATAGCGCATGGCTTCGATGATATTGGGTTCATCCTCAATCACACAAATTCGAACCATAATTTCCTCTCCCCTAAGCGAGGATTGTGCCAGAAGTTTGCGTGAAAATCTACTTTGCTTTGTGAAATCGATATGAGGCGGATTACCCCTCGGAGAGAAGGGCATAGGTTTCGCGTCTATCACCGCAATTTGTGCGCGCGCAAATGGAACAATGGAACCCGACATTGACAGAGGGTACATAGCTATCAGGGCGCGGCGCTGTCATTTCTGTATAGATCATCACAGCTTTGGTCAGAGGTGGTAGATGGATATGACGACGTTCATCACTTTCGGCAATTGCAAAGGCATTTACAAATTCCCCTGAATTAATGTGCATGCGCATCATCACAGGGTGCCCTGGTGAAGACAAAGCACGGTAAATCGGCCATCTGGGGCACGCCCCAGATCGTGACGGTAATCGCAAAGCGCCAATTTCTTTGCGATATAATACCCCTGAGGCATTATCAATTTCTAATAAGCCAAAGGCAGGAAGCATCTCATGTGGTTCTAACTCGCTGAGTCGGTAAAAAGTAAGGCGCGGTGAGAGCTCAAAATAGGCAGCGATGGCAAAGGGATCGAACTGATGATGTTTGTGGGTCTCCATCACACGCGCGGCTGTGATGACCTGTCTTACATGATGAAACGTCTCATCATTTCGTACTGAGGCGGGCAGGTTTGGTTGGGCCTCAGCTTTTGTTACGTCACTGACAGGTGGGCTCGTTGTTGCCTCTGGCTCTGTTAGGCTAATTTTACTGTCAAAATGCAGCAATAATTTTTCAGCTGTTGCAGATAGTCTTTTGCTTTCCTGGAATATATTGCGTGTGAATTTCGCGCGTTGCTCATCTGCCATGGCCCCCTGCAAGGTGAGCAATTCAGAAGTTGAGCGAATCGCGGTGATGTTGGATAACATGATATGAAGTGTTTCAGCCAGAACAGGGTCATGTGACATACGATCAGATAGCAACTCATTGAGCTTTTCGCCGGCCTCATGCGCCTTGATTTGCTCATCCAACAAATGGGCCCATCCGGGGAAATGCGTCACAAATTGTTCAATCTGACTGAGCTCTGCTGGTTGGAAAGCCCCCTCAGATGCAAAGCGCCTAGCTGTTTGCTGCAACCGCTCAATCATATCTGTTGTGATGCCGCGTGATAGCTGATCGGCGCGCAACCCTAATTGGCGCGCAATATCGGATAATAACTTCCCTGCCACGGCGCGTTTATCATGCTCAATCAGATTCAGGTAAGAGGCAGAAATACCAACACGTTTCGCCAGCTCTGCTTGCGATAATTTGTTTTGTTTACGAAAGGATTGAATCCTAGCCCCTAGCATTAATCGCATGATGATTACCTATTTATACATATAAAACAGACACCTAATAAGATCCTTGGCATCTGTCATGTAAATAACTTTACAGACATAATGTGATAAATGAAATGATTATTTACAAAAGTGATGGTGAAAAGCAGAAGGACCCTTGCGTGAGGCAGGCAGCTTGTTGTGAAGTGATCGTCTAGGTGCCATTTTATTGTGTCATGCGGTGAGGTGGTATCGGGACATGGCTGGTAGACCTTGCTTTATGACGTGTTCATATCGTGATTCTTACCAGTTCAATTTAAGGGAGGTTTTATGTCCAAAATTCTTACAAGCCGTCGTGGTTTGCTTAAGGGTGGTGCTGTTGTCGGTGCTGGTCTTGCAATGCCAACGATTTTTACAAGCCCAGCTGCGGCTTATTTGAACGAACCAAAGGGTGGCACTGTTACGCTTGGTTTTAACGTTCCGCAAACAGGTCCTTATGCAGATGAGGGTGCTGACGAATTGCGTGCGTATATGCTTGCTGTTGAGCACCTAAATGGTGAAGGCGATGGCGGCATGATGAATACATTTTCATCAAAGGCGCTAAAGGGTAACGGTATCCTTGGCAAGAAAGTAACTTATGTAACTGGTGATACACAGACAAAATCAGATGCGGCTCGTGCATCAGCAAAGTCTATGATTGAAAAAGACGGCGCTATCATGATCACAGGTGGTTCATCATCTGGTGTGGCTGTGGCTGTACAAGCCTTGTGTCAAGAAGCTGGCGTGATTTTCATGGCTGGTTTGACACACTCAAACGATACAACTGGTAAAGACCGTAAAGCAAATGGCTTCCGCCACTTCTTTAACGGGTACATGTCAGGTGCTGCATTGGCTCCTGTGCTTGAAAAGATGTATGGTAAAGACCGTCGTGCTTACCACCTAACAGCTGACTATAACTGGGGTTGGACACAGCAAGAATCAATCGCTCAGGCAACTGAAGCGAAGGGTTGGGAAACAGTTAACAATGTGACAACACCGCTCACAACAACTGACTTCTCATCATATGTTGCGCCTGTTCTTAACTCAGGCGCCGACGTTCTTGTTCTGAACCACTATGGCGGGAACATGATCAACTCATTGACATCTGCTGTTCAGTTCGGCCTTCGTGATAAGGTTGTTAACGGCAAGAACTTTGAGATTGTTGTTCCACTTTACTCACGTTTGATGGCACGTGGTGCTGGTGAAAACGTTAAGGGTATCTTTGGTTCAACAAACTGGCACTGGTCATTGACAGA
>CALEYP010000085.1 GCA_937924895.1 uncultured Alphaproteobacteria bacterium | reverse complement strand
GTGAAAACGTTAAGGGTATCTTTGGTTCAACAAACTGGCACTGGTCATTGACAGATGCTGGCTCAAAGGCGTTTGTGAAGTCATTCGGTGAGAAATATGGTTTCCCACCATCACAGGCTGCTCATACAGTTTACTGTCAGACATTGCTTTATGCCGATGCTTGTGAACGTGCTGGCACATTCAACCCATGTGGTGTTGTTGAAGCTCTTGAAGGCTTTAAGTTCGATGGTTTGGGTAACGGCCCAACTGAATATCGTGCTGAAGACCACCAGTGCTTCAAGGATGTTCTTGTTGTGAAGGGTAAAGAAAACCCAACATCAGAATTTGACGTTCTTGAAGTCGTGGAAGTAACACCACGTGCTCAAGTTGAATATGCACCAGATCATCCAATGTTCTCTGGTGGTGCACTAGGTAAGTGTAACCCAGGCGCATAAGTCAAAACATTCGAACTTTCAAGGTCACGTCAGCATTGCTGGCGTGACCTCTTTTCAACTTCTATTAAAGTAGGGTTCAGAAGATGGACGCAATATTGCTTCAAATTCTCAACGGACTTGATAAGGGCAGTGCCTACGCGTTGATTGCGCTTGGCCTGACATTGATTTTTGGCACGCTTGGTGTTGTCAATTTCGCCCATGGTGCGTTGTTCATGATCGGGGCTTTCTGTGCGGTGACGTTACAGAAAATCTTCAATCTTTATTCGGTGGTAATTGACCCCACAAAGACTGACTTTTTGGGCAATCCGCTCAAAGTGAAAGTCCCTTATGTGGAAAGCTGGTTTGGGGAAGTCGCTGGTCAAGCAATCATCAATTGGTCTGTGCCATTAGCGATTTTATTTGCCATTCCGATCATGGTGGCAGTTGGCTATATCATGGAACGCGGCCTTATCAAGCATTTCTATAAGCGTCCACATGCCGACCAAATTCTTGTGACTTTTGGTTTGGCTATTGTTTTACAAGAAATCATCAAAGCCTTTTACGGCGCGAATCCGATCCCAACACCGGCACCAGATGCCTTTAAAGGGTCATTTGATTTTGGCGCGATTATTGGCTTTGCCGAAAATACAATTATCTATCCTTATTGGCGTCTGATTTACTTCCTCTTCTCTGCGGTTGTTATCGGCCTTGTCTTTGCTTTCTTGCAATTCACAACCTTCGGTATGGTCGTGCGTGCGGGTATGGCAGACAGAGAGACTGTTGGTTTGCTTGGCATTAATATTGATCGCCGCTTTACCTTAATGTTCGGTATTGCTGCGGCCGTGGCAGGTCTCGCTGGTGTGATGTATACACCGATTAATCCACCGAACTACCACATGGGAATGGACTTCCTAGTCTTGAGCTTCGTTGTTGTTGTGGTTGGCGGCATGGGCTCTTTGCCTGGGGCTGTTCTGGCTGGCTTCTTGCTTGGTATTTTGGAGAGCTTTGCTTCGATGAATGAAGTGAAATCACTCTTGCCAGGTATTGACCAAATCATCATCTATCTTGTCGCTATGGTCGTTCTATTGACACGCCCTCGCGGTTTGATGGGTCGCGCTGGTGTGATGGAGGAATAATCAGATGTTCGGAAATTTACAAAAAAATGATCGTCTACTGATGATCTTCTTCATTATCATGGTGCTTGCCGGTCCAATCATTTTGGCGCCATTTGGGGCAGGTTACCCTGATTTGCTACAGCGTTTTGCTATTTTTGGCATTTTCGCGATTGGCTTTAACATTTTGTTTGGCCTCACAGGCTATCTCTCATTTGGGCATGCTGCCTTTTTGGGTGTGGGCTCGTACTCCGCGGTGTGGATGTTCAAGCTGCTAACGATGAATGTCGTCCCAGCCTTGTTGCTATCTGTTGCTGTGGCAGGTGTGTTCGCGCTCTTGATTGGATATGTGTCATTGCGTCGTTCAGGGATTTATTTCTCTATTCTGACATTGGCTTTCGCGCAGATGAGCTACAACCTCGCTTATTCTGTGTTAACGCCAATCACAAATGGTGAAACGGGCTTGCAGCTGAATTTGAACGATCCGCGCATCCTTGATGCCGCCGATACAAGTGGCTCTATTCCGTCAACAAATTTCTTTGGTTTGGCAATGAATTCCACAGCCAAATTTGACGTGCTTGGCATGACATTACAATTCAATGTCGGCTTCTATTTCTGTGCTTTGATTTTGATTGGTGCTTTCTATCTTGCCTTGCGGATTTTCCGTTCGCCATTTGGCATGATGTTGCGTGCGATTAAAACGAACCAAAACCGTTTGAACTATACTGGTTTGAATACACGCCCTTATACATTGGCTGCCTTTGTTATCTCTGGCATGTATGCGGGCCTTGCTGGTGGCCTGATGGCGATCACTGACCCGCTAGCAGGGGCAGAACGTATGCAATGGACAGCCTCTGGTGAGGTTGTGTTGATGACGATTCTGGGCGGCGCAGGCACCATGATGGGTCCTGTATTAGGCGCAGGCTTTATCAAATATTTTGAGAATATCTTCTCAAAGATTAACGATAATGTATTGCATGCGTGGTTCAGCCTTTTGCCAGATGGGCTTGAAAATCTATTAGTTGGTATTTTGCATTTCTTCGTTGGTAAAGGCTGGCACCTCACTTTGGGTATTGTCTTTATGTTGGTTGTTATCTTCTTGCCTGGTGGGCTTGTTGATGGTGCGACACGCATCATGAAGCGCATCATGAATCGTGGCAAATCAGATAGCGCGTCTGCGAAATCTGCAGCAGAATAAGGGGGGCCACTATGAGTTATTTAGAAGTACGTGGTGTAAATAAGCGCTTTGGTGGCCTACAGGCGCTGGATGATGTGAATCTATCAGTTGAAGCTGGCACGATTCACGCCATTATCGGGCCAAATGGTGCTGGTAAATCAACATTGCTCAACTGTTTTGTGGGCAAACTGATCCCAGATACAGGCACTGTGACCTTTGATGGGCAATCTCTGCTTGGCCTAAAGCCGCATGAGATTAACCAGACAGGGGTATCTCGTGTGTTCCAAACACCTGAGATTTTCTCAGACCTTTCGGTTCTAGAAAATGTCATGATCCCATGTTTGGCCAAGCGTGACGGGGCATTCAAATTGAATGCGATCACCGCCATGTCAGGGCAAACTGATATTCGCGAAAAAGCGGAACAGATGCTTCTTGACGTTTCAATGCAAGATAAGATGCATATGGCAGCGTCATCATTGTCACGTGGTGATAAGCGTCGTTTGGAAATGGCCATGTGTTTGTCTCAAGATCCAAAATTATTGCTTTTGGATGAGCCAACAGCCGGTATGGCTCGTGCGGATACGAATAACACAATCGACCTTCTGAAAGAGATTCAGGAAAAGCGGAAAATCACCAAGGTTGTGATTGAGCATGACATGCATGTTGTGTTCTCGCTGGCACAGAAAATCTCAGTTTTGGCGCAAGGTCATGTGATCGTCGAAGATAAGCCAGAAAATATCAAAGGCCATCCAAAAGTGAAGGAAGCCTATCTAGGGGGGGCACACTAATGTCTACAAAGTCAAACGCTGACATGACAAAGAATCATGCCTCTTCTGCTCCGGCTTATTTTTCAGCCTATGATGTTCATGCCTATTATGGCGAAAGCTATATCGTGCAAGGCGTGAATATGACAGTTCATGAGGGCGAAATTTTAGCGCTCTTGGGTCGTAATGGCGCGGGTAAAACATCAACATTACGTGCTTTGGCGCGTGTCGATAATCCGGTTGTGACACATGGTGAAATCTGGCTTGATCACCAGCCTTTGCATAATATGACATCTTATCAGGCCGCGCAGTCAGGGATTGCCTTGGTGCCAGAAGATCGCCGTATTATTCAAGGTCTCACTGTCGAAGAAAATATCCAATTGGCCCAAATTGAAAAGCCGATTGGCTGGTCACTGGAGCGTATTTATGACCTTTTCCCACGTCTGGGCGAACGTCGTAAGCAAGAAGGGACGACTTTATCAGGTGGTGAGCAGCAAATGCTGGCCATCGGCCGTGCATTGGCTCGTGATATTAAGCTATTATTGCTTGATGAGCCTTATGAAGGTTTGGCTCCTGTGATTGTGCAAGAAATTGAAAAGACATTGCATCATATTCGGGAACAGGGCATCACCACCATTATTGTGGAACAAAATGCCGTGGCAGCGCTGAACTTGGCTGATAGAGCTGTTATCTTGGATACGGGCCAAGTTGTCTTTGATGGCATGGCCAAAGAAGTGCTTGATAATGAGGAATTGCGTCACGAATATCTCGCTATCTGATATCTTCAGTTTCGTATGATCTTTAAAAGCCCTATTCTCCTGAATGGGGCTTTTTTTATGGCGCTTGCCACAATGGCGATGAGTTGACCAAAAAGATTGCTATGATAGGCTCGAGATAAGATATGAATGCCAGTATAAGCGTGTCAGTCCATCACATGGTAAGCGATGAGATGCCACACTTATTCCTAGTCCGAAGTTCACATAAGTCGGCCTTCATAGAGCAATAGTCACAAAGGAGACTTATTATGGATGAAGCGGCCATTTTTAATATTATCATAGTGGTGCTGATCATCGGGGTGGTGTTATTCACCTTGAAACTAGGCATTAATGTGGTGCCTCAATCAGAGGTTTATGTGGTGGAACGGTTTGGACGCTATTCTCGGACATTAAGTGCCGGGCTGTCCTTGATCATTCCTTATTTGGATAGGGTAGCCCACCGCGTCAGTATTTTAGAACGTCAACTTGATGAACAGCGGATCTCTGTTATCACCAAAGATAATGTTGAAGTGATATTAGAGACGCGGGTGTTTTACCGGATTATTGATGCCTCGCGTTCTGTCTATCGTATTCGCGATATTGACCAGGCTTTGAAAACCGCCTCTTCCTCTATTGTACGCTCAGCTGCTGGTAAGCTTGATCTTGATGAATTGCAATCTAGCCGAGAGGCCATGAATCAGGAAATTGCCACAAATCTCCATTCAGCTGCTGAGGTATGGGGCATTGAGATTACAAGAACCGAGATCACTGATGTGGTGGTAGATGACGCGACCAAAGAAGCGCAACGATTGCAGATCAATGCGGAACGCAAACGTCGCGCAATGGTCACAGAAGCAGAGGGTGAAAAGCGGTCCATTGAGCTGAAGGCTGAGGCTGAATTATTCAAATCCCAAAAAGAAGCAGATGCGGTGCGCGTGACGGCCGAAGCCGAAGCTTATGCTGTGGTGGCAAAGGCGCAGGCTGATGCTGATCAGACTAAGCTACTCGCCGCAGCTATCGCGAAAAATGGTATGCCAGCCATTGAATTTGAAATCGCGAAACGTCAAGTTGATGCCATCTCTGAGCTTGCCGCCTCAGATAATTCCAAGACGATTATTGTGCCATCAGAAGCCACTGCTGCTATCGGTGCGCTATCAACCTTGCTTAGCACCATGAATGATAAGACAAAATCATAGGACGGGAAAAGGAGCAGCCATGATCACAGCATTTGCGTTCCAACCAGAAATTTGGCTGATATTTGGGCTTCTTCTGATATTAGGAGAGCTGCTTGACGGTTCAGCCATCTTCTTTTTGCCGCTTGGGATTGGTGCTGTGCTCCTCTCTCTCTGGCTTTATCTTTTCAATGAGGGTGTGATTCCCGCTAACTGGATGTCAGCAGACTGGTATGTCACCTTTTTGATCTGGGCTGTGCTTGCTTTGCTTGCCGCGGTCATGATTTCAAATTGGAAGAAAATGAAAGCGAAGAATCAGAAGGATGCCGATAAGGATATCAATGATTATTGAGGCGGTTTGCGCTCATTGGACTTGCTTAGGAGGGAGATAAAATCTGTGTTTACTCGTCATAATGTACCACATCGTGCAGTGCCTCTGCCAGACCGTGTAGCGCCAACAGCCGAGCAAAGCTTGAGCCAAGCAGAGCAGTTTTATCATCATATGAAGACCCGTCATTCGGTTAGAGATTATGCTGATGCGCCAGTATCACAAGAGGTGATAGAAGCGTGTATTCGTACCGCAGGCACGGCGCCATCAGGTGCCAATCATCAGCCGTGGTACTTTGTGGCGATTTGAGACCCTGCACTCAAGGAGCAAATCAGACAGGCTGCCGAAGCAGCGCAGAAGCAATTCAATCAAGGCGGTGCTGGTGATGAATGGCTAAAAGCACTCGCACCAATTGGTACAAATGCCGAGAAACCACATCTTGAAGAGGCACCATGGCTCATTGTTGTGTTTGCACAGCGGTGGGGCACATATGATGATGGCACGAAATTTAAAAATTATTATGTCCCCGAATCAGTGAGTATTGCCTGTGGGTTCCTGATTGCGGCTTTGCATCATGCGGGGCTTGTTTCACTGACACATACGCCAAATCCGATGAAATTCTTGAATGATTTGCTAGGACGGCCGGCAAGTGAAAAACCACTAATGATCATTGCCACAGGCTATGCGGCGGAAGATGCCACCGTGCCAGAAGTGGCAAAGTTGAAAAAGAGCCTAGATGAGATTTGTACCTTCACCTAAGCTCTTACCCCAAAGAGGCACCATAACCTCATTTTTTGAAAGAGATATGAGCACGCGATGTTAAACCCGCAGCAGATAGACCAATTTGAAACAGATGGTGCCTGCCTTCTTAAAGGTGCCTTTACCGATTATGTGGCGCAGGTTAGAGAGGCGATCGCTGAGAATATGGCGCGCCCTAGCTGGCGTGAACGGACCTATCGCCCTGATGATGGGGGGCAAGCCTTTTTCCAAGATTATGTCGTGTGGAACCAGTTTGACGGCTATCGCGCGTTGGTCACAGACTCGCCTATGGCGTCTCTTGCAGCGTCGCTGATGCGTTCCCGTACCGCCCGTATTTTCCATGATCATATTTTGGTAAAAGAGCCTGGTAATTCGGTTGTGACACCATGGCATCAAGATCAGCCCTATTATCTCTGTGAAGGGGAGCAAACGGTTAGCTTTTGGGTACCGCTTGATGATGTGCCGCGGGAACGGACCATCGAATATGTTAAAGGGTCCCACAAATGGGGCACGACCTTCAAACCGCAACGGTTTGACGGCACGGATTTATATGAAAATGATGACAGAGAGGCTGTGCCTAATATGGAAGAGGCACGAGATGCCTATGATATTTTGGGGTGGGAGGTAGAGGCTGGTGACGCAGTTGCCTTTCATTTCCGTACCTTGCACGGCGCGCCAGCCAATCATTCACCACAGAGACGCCGGGTAATTTCTGTACGCTGGGTCGGTGATGATGCGGTCTTTGCCAAGAGAGCCGGCCCCACTTCGCCAGCCTTCCCTGATCTTGAGTATCAGCCAGGAACAAAGTTTGACGGGCCAGATTTCCCTGTGATTTATCCGCAACAAAGCTAGCGAGGTCCTTTCGGGGTATGGTGTCGTATCAGCCAAGACGGATGTGATTAAGAGAGAGTTATGGCAAACATCAAATTATTGAAATGGGCCAGCACAGCTGCTGTCCTGACAGGGATTGTGCTCACTAATCTAAATATCTTCCCGTTGAATATTATCATCCATGGTTTAGGGGCATTAGGCTGGACAATCGCAGGCTATGTAACCAAGGATAGAGCGCTTTTAACGAATTTCTGTCTGCAATTACCGATTTTTGCCTTTGGTATTGGGCGTTACTTACTTGCCAGCTAAGGCTGCAATATCATTAGTGAATAGGCAGATTTGCGGCTTGGGAATTGTTTGCTGACTGTCAAAAAACTGAAACATTCATATGATAGCTCTGTCATAGCAAGCCGATGGTGATTGGATTGCGTGAATAATGACGCTTTATCTGGAAAAAAATGTCAGAAAGAGAAAGCAATGAAACAGGTATTATTTCTATGTACAGGCAATTCTGCACGTTCGCTGATTGCTGAGGGTATTTTGCGCCATTATGGCAAGGGCCAGTATCTTGCTGTATCAGCCGGGTCACAGCCCACGGGTCAGCCTAATCCTGGCGCGATCACGATCTTGCAAGAAAAAGGGATTGATACCAGCTTTGCCCGCTCAAAGAGTTGGGATGAATTTGCCGCACCTTATGAGGGTAGCATTGATATCATTATTACCGTTTGCAGCAATGCAGCAGGTGAGACATGTCCTATCTGGCCAGGGCATCCTGTGACCGCGCATTGGGGTGTTGACGACCCTGCTTCTGTGACTGCACCGCCTGTTGCCGTGGCAGCGGCTTTTGCAAAAACCTATGATGAAATGTATCGCAGAATTATGGCATTTCTTGCTCTGGATACAACGAAAGACCAAAGGCAATGGCTGTCAGAATTGCAGGACATTGGCAAGATAGATGACCAATCAGCTGCGCCCGAAATCCATGGCGGAGAGACTAACGCCAGTCACTCATAATTGCCCCATGCCGTTCAATGGAAGCATGGAAATATAATGAGTTATCTTAAAGTATCTTGAAGAAGTGGCGCGCTCGGGAAGATTCGAACTCCCGACCCCCAGATTCGTAGTCTGGTGCTC
>CALEYP010000084.1 GCA_937924895.1 uncultured Alphaproteobacteria bacterium | reverse complement strand
GTGAAATCGAGAAGAATGGTGAGGCTGACCCGCTGGTGGAAGAGAAGCTCAAGAACATTGAAGCTGATCTTGATCGTTTTGAGGACATCAACCAGAAGCTCACTCTCGCCCAGCAAGAGCAAAAGCAATTCGGCGAAAAGCTGGAGAACTTTGAAACTCTGCTGAAGCGGCCAGAAGCTGGCCTTGAGGGTAAGTCCATTGATGAGAAGGTTGAGGCCTTCGATAAGTGGCTCCGCAAGGGCGAAAAGGACATGGAACCCCATGAGGTTAAGTCTCTCCGTGTGAGCGACGACAGCCAAGCTGGCTTCCTTGCCCCGCCTGAGTACGTCAACGAACTGATCAAGACCATCACCGAAATCTCGCCGATGCGTCAGATTGCTCGTGTTCGTCAGACGAACCAGAAGTCCGTGCAGATGCCTAGCCGTTCTGCAACCTTCTCTGCCGCTTGGGTAGCAGAGCAAGGCACTCGTTCTGAGACCACCGGCTACACCACCCAGCTTGAGGAAATCCCGACTCATGAGCATTATGCTCTGGTCGATATCTCCTCGCAGATGCTGGAGGATTCGGTGTTCAACCTTGAGAGCGAGATGCAAGAGGAGTTTGCTACTCAGTTTGCCAAGAACGAGGGCAATGCCTTTGTTGCTGGTGACGCGATTGGCAAGCCGGAAGGCATCACTGTCAACTCCAGCGTTGCTACGACCAACTCTGGTGCTGGCGCAGCACTCACTGGCGATGGCCTGATCGACCTCGTTCACGCTATCAAGAGTGATTACTCGCGTGGTGCAACCTTTGTGTTCAATCGAACAACGCTGGCGGCAATCCGCAAGCTGAAGGACACTGCTGGTCAGTACGTCTTCCAAGCTGGCATGATGCTGACTGCGGGTGTGCCAAACACCATCCTCGGCTTCCCATACGTTGAGATGCCGGATATGCCTGATGTGGCTGCTTCTGCGAAGCCGGTTGCATTTGGTGACTTCAGCCGTGGCTATATGATTGTTGACCGCGTTGCTCTGTCTGTTCTGCGTGACCCGTTCACACAGGCAACGAGCGGCAACGTCCGTTATGTGGCACGTTCCCGTGTGGGAGGTCAGGTGATTCTGCCTGAAGCCATCCGCACTCAAACCATCAGCGCGTAAGGGAGGGTTAAATGAAAGACCTTGCTAATAGCATTGCTGTTGTATCGACTCTCGACCCTGATACCCGCACTGCTGATGCCAACGGCACCGGCATTGACCTTCAGGGGTTTGAGTCCGCCACAATCGTAGCTCAAGTTGGCGCAGAGGGCATCACGCTCTCCTCGTCCAACAAGATTGAGCTTGTCCTTGAGGACAGCGATGATGATTCCACCTACGCAGCGGTCACTTCCTCGACCTCTGTAACGGATGGAACCGTTGACTCCAGCGGCATCTTTGCATCCTTCACAGCTAACGGTGATGCTCCGGCTATCCACACCATTGGCTATGTTGGCGGTAAGCGGTACGTCCGCGTGAAGGCAGATTTCTCTGGCACACATGGCACTGGCACTGAGATCAGCGCATGTGTGATCAAGGGTCATCCGCATCACTCGTCAAGCACTGACGGCTCGTAACTAAGATGGGGGTGGGGTGACTCACCCCCTCTACCTTGGAGGTGACGATGAAGATTATCATGACTCAATCCGTGCGTGGCTCTGCTAACCAGTACGGCAACGAGACACGGATGTATAATGAGGGTGAAGAACTCGTCATTGACCAGCCGTGGCAGAAGGCTCTGGCAGACAACTTCCTTGCATCCGGCTTTGCCAAAGAGGCCAAGGTGATGGATGTGCAGGAAACCAAACGCGCCAGAAACGATGACGGCACACTGAAAGCTGACGACCCAGCAACGCCTGATATCAATGAGGCATGGGAAGGCGGCGAGGCACCCAAAAAGCGCGGGCGTCCTAAGAAGAAGTAAATCACAGTTATGGGGGGCTAGATGAGCCGCGACCTTAATAGCGACCTCATAACGCAAATAACTTCTGAGGCCTTCCGGCCCTTTTTTGCGATACAGGCCACACTAGACAGCACGAATCTCCGCTTGTGGACGGGGCTTGGTGATTTGTCTATTTCAGGCATTACCTATACTGGCGTGGGTGAATTCCTCTCAATCGGTGACTTGGAGGAAGCATCTGACATTTCAGTAAAGGGTCTTTCGCTCACACTGAGCGGCATCCCATCAGATTTGATATCACTGGCTCTTAACACCCCATATCAGGGGCGTGAGCTTACGATGTACTTTGGCGTGACAGATTTGCAGCGCGTGTTCCTGTTGCAAGAAAACGGCTCATTCCTTTTGCTTGAGACTGACAGCCGCATCACAATCGGTGATGATGACGCGCCAGCCCAGATGTTCCGTGGGTTCATTGATACCATGACCATAGCAGAGGGTGCAGATACAGCGACCATTGCAGTCAGCGTTGAGAACCGCCTTATTGACCTAGAG
>CALEYP010000083.1 GCA_937924895.1 uncultured Alphaproteobacteria bacterium | reverse complement strand
GCACCATCTGAACAAGGTCCCTGCTCACGCCAATTTTGTCAAGCTCTTCATGAATATAACCAATCAATCGCGCCAGTGGCTTTGCCCCTTTCGGTGACGGCGCTAAAATTATTGCATTACCCGTTTTCAGCGCATTGACCGCATTATTCACAGGTGTCGCCAAAAGGTTGGTTAATGGCACTATAGCGGCAACCACGCCTTTTGGACGCAGATATAATGAAATACCTGCCGCTTCATCTTCTTCAACATGGCCAAATGTTGGTACATCCTGCAAATCTTGCAAAAGGCCTAGTGTCTTTCGATGATTTTTGCGGATTTTATCGGGAACATTGCCAATCCCTGTTTCCGCAACGGCAAACTCAGCCAACTCCTGATTGCGTGCGGGTTCCATCAATGCCCACGCGACAGCTTCTGAGGCTCTATCAAATCGCTCTTGTGTGGCGTCAGCCTCATAGGATTTTTGTGCTGCTCTTGCTTTAGCGACGATCTCATCAATTTGCGCTAAATCAGTCATCTTCGTTATGTTCCTTCTTCTTACTAACAGCTAGTCCATCAGCATTTTTGTGGCGGCTTTCGCGCCTCTTTGCGCTCTGATTTCACGAATAATTGAATTCAGTACCGTTATAATCGCAGCGATTATCAAAAAGGCCGCAATCGGCCTGTCAATAAAGCCAAATACAGAATAATCTAAAAGCTGCATTGATTTGGCAAAGGCAGATTCACCAAGCTTACCTAAAATCAAGCCAAGCACGATGCCCGCAGCAGAATAGCCGGTGCGGCGTAAGAAATACCCGACAATTCCTGCCAGCAACATTACCCACACATCTATCAGCAAATTGCGCAACGCAAATGCCCCAATCACGGCCAACAGCAATATCCCAGGTGCCAACCAACGGAATGGCACCCGCAAAATATGAACAACGGTCTTTGTTTGGATCCAACCAAGCCCTAAGATGGCCACATTAGCCCAGAACATGGCGGCAAACATGACCCAAACAAGATCATGGGAATTGATGAAAATCAATGGCCCTGGTTCCATGCCATGAATCTGGAAAATACCAAGCATCATGGCTGTCAGAGCGCCACCCGGCAAGCCGAGCGCAAGAAGCGGTATCATTGCAGCACCAGTCGCAGCGTTATTGGCTGTCTCTGATGCGACAACACCATCTAATTCTCCTTTGCCATAATTCTCTGGTGTCTTTGACCAACGCACCGCTTGGCTGTAACCCAAAAAGGCAGCCAACGTCGCCCCAATACCCGGTAAAACGCCGGCAAAAAAGCCTAAAATCGTGGAACGAAGCGCCGTGATACGCACTGCCCAAAACTCAGCGATGCTCGGCAGTTGCATACTGGCCTTTGGACGCTCTCTTGTACCTTGTGCGATATTCTGTGCCTGTGTGAGCACCTCAGAAACCGCGAAGAATCCTAAAATAACAGGGATGAAATGGATCCCTGCTGAAAGATAATAGGACGAGGTTTCAAAACCAAATAATGCCCATTCATTAAAGCGCCTAATACCGCCTACAGGGTCTGTGCCAACAGTGGCAATTGCAAGCCCTAGGAAGATACTCATCCAGCCCTTAAACAAAGTCTTAGCGCCAACAGACGCAGACACGGCAAGACCAAAACAAATCAGCGCAAAAATCTCTGGTGGACCAAAAGAGGTAACAGCCCATTTCGCAATCAAGGGCGTCGCCGCCATCATCATCACAGCGGAAACCGCACCGCCAAGCGCAGAAAAGGACACCGCTGCGCCAATGGCTTTGCCAGCTTGCCCTTTTTGAGTCATCGGATAGCCATCAAAGCAAGTAGGCGCATTTTCTGGCGCGCCTGGAATATTGAATAATATTGCAGTGATAGCGCCACCAAAAACACCTGCACAGTAGATAGTGGCAAACACCATAATGGCATGATCTGGCTGCATTGAGATCGTAAATGGCAAAATCACAGCTCCTAGGGTGAGCATATTCACCCCTGGTATTGCGCCAAACAACATGCCGCCAAAAAGCGCAAACAGAAAAATGGTTATTGTTTGGACATCACCGAAAAGCGCTAAGGTGCCTGCTAGAAAATCGACCATGGTCTTGAAAGCTCCCTAAATACCCCTACAGCCCAATGCGGATGTAAGTGATGATTTCATTATTGATAGAATAAAATGCCTACCATGCCCCTACTGGCACGGCGACATAAAATAATCTCACAAAGACAAAGAAAATGAGTGCAAGCACAATCAACGTCACACCCAAAAGATGCCGCCAATTGCGAACCTCTAAAACATATAGGTAGAGAGCAATGAACAGGGGTGATGCGACAAAAAACCCAATACGATGCATAGCCCATAAATAACAAAAAGGCAGGCCAAAAATGGCAATCTTCTGCCCCATTTTTTGCCAGGACACTTCTTTGGCACCCGAGATCATA
>CALEYP010000082.1 GCA_937924895.1 uncultured Alphaproteobacteria bacterium | reverse complement strand
GGGCGCGCGTCGGCATCCCCTACTCACCAGCCACAGGTCTGCCCATTCAATCACAAACAGTGAGCCAAATGGTGGATATAATTATGGCTATGGAAGATGGCAAGCGCCTCTATCTTCTGGCACCTGTGGTGCGCGGCCGCAAAGGCGAATACCGCAAAGAACTGGCTGATTTTATGCAAAAAGGCTTTAGCCGTGTGCGTATTGATGGCGCCTTTTACGATTTAGATGACACGCCCACGCTGGATAAAAAGAAAAAACACGATATTGAGGTTGTTGTTGACCGTATTATTGTTCGCAAAGATTCAGAAGATTTAGCAACAAGATTAGCCGATAGCCTTGAAACAGCGCTTGGCTTGGCAGATGGTCTCGTTTATGCCGATGAAGCCAAAACGGAAGAGCGTACTGTGTTTTCCGCGCGCTTCTCTTGTCCTGTGTCAGGTTTTACGATTGATGAGGTGGAGCCGCGGCTTTTCTCATTTAACAACCCGTTTGGCGCCTGCCCCGCCTGTGATGGCTTAGGGACAGCAAGTCATTTCGATGCCGCCTTGATTGTGCCAGATGAGGCTTTATCACTGCGCAATGGCGCATTGGCGCCTTGGGCAAGCTCAACCTCTAAATATTACATGCAGACACTGGAATCTTTGGCGAAACATTTCCATTTCTCGCTCGATATGCCGTTTGCCAAGCTTGATAAGCAAGCGCAACAAGTCATCTTGCATGGCTCAGGCCAAGAAGCGGTAAGCATGCAATATGATGATGGCCTGCGCTCCTACCGCACGAAAAAGCCGTTTGAGGGCCTCATCCCTAATCTCACTAGACGTTACCGTGAAACCGATTCTAGTTGGGTCAGAGAAGAGCTTGATAAGTTTCGCGCCAATCACCCCTGCGATAGCTGTCATGGCAAACGTTTGAAGCCTGAATCTCTGGCTGTCAAAATTGATGATAAGGACATCTCAGATATTGCCTCATATGCGATTGCAGATGCGCTAGCCTGGTTTACCGCCTTGGAACGGCGTCTTGACCCGCAACGGGCTGAAATTGCGACACGCATTTTGAAAGAGATCAATGAACGGCTTGGTTTCTTAGCTAATGTTGGTCTGACATATCTGAATCTATCTCGTAATTCTGGCACCTTATCAGGGGGCGAATCTCAGCGCATTCGTCTTGCGTCACAAATTGGCTCAGGACTAACCGGCGTTCTATATGTGCTAGATGAGCCCTCCATCGGCTTGCATCAACGCGATAATGACCGACTTCTTGCAACACTCACGCGTCTGCGTGACCTTGGTAACACTGTTTTGGTGGTTGAACATGATGAAGACGCCATAAGACAGGCGGATTATGTTGTTGATATGGGACCAGGTGCTGGCGTGCATGGCGGCACTGTTGTGGAGAAAGGTACCGCAGATGAGATCATGCAAAACAAGGCCTCATTAACGGGTCAATATCTATCTGGCACACGGGAAATTACCATTCCGCAAGCCAGAAGAAAGGCCAAAAAAGGTAGAAAAATCAGTGTGAAAGGCGCCACAGGTAATAATTTACAGAATGTGGATATCACCTTCCCTCTTGGCATTTTAACCTGTGTGACAGGTGTCTCAGGCGGGGGAAAATCCACCCTTGTGCTTGAAACATTGTGGAAGTCATTGGCCAAATCCTTGCATAAAGCCCGCGAAATTCCAGCCCCACATAAAGCTATTGAGGGCATAGAGCTATTAGATAAGGTGGTTGATATTGATCAATCACCAATCGGTCGTACACCACGGTCTAACCCTGCCACCTATACAGGCGCATTTACCCCTATCCGTGAATGGTTTGCTGGCCTACCAGAAGCCAAGGCTCGTGGTTATGCGCCAGGTCGTTTCTCCTTTAACGTGAAAGGGGGACGGTGTGAGGCCTGCCAAGGCGACGGCGTTATCAAAATTGAAATGCACTTCTTACCAGATGTTTATGTGACATGTGATGAATGTAAGGGAAAGCGGTATAATCGCGAGACACTTGATATCAAATGGCGCGGCAAATCCATTGCTGATGTGCTTGATATGACCGTCGAAGAAGGGGTTGGCTATTTTAATGCAGTCCCGTCTATCAGAGACAAATTAGAGACGATGCTTCGTGTTGGGCTTGGCTATGTGCGCATTGGTCAACAAGCCACAACACTTTCAGGCGGTGAAGCACAGCGTGTGAAGCTGTCTAAGGAGTTAAGTCGTCGCGCGACAGGAAAAACCATCTATATCTTGGATGAGCCCACAACAGGCCTGCATTTTGAAGATATTGCCAAATTATTGGAAGTGCTTCATGAGCTTGTTGATAATGGCAATACGGTCATTGTGATTGAACATAATCTAGATGTGATCAAAACCGCTGACCATGTCATTGATATGGGGCCAGAAGGTGGTGATGGCGGCGGACAATGTGTGGCATTTGGCACACCAGAAGATGTGGCGCAGGTTGACGCATCGCATACAGGGCGTTATTTGAAGCCGATATTAGAAAAACACGCGCGCAAAGGGGCCGCTGAATAAGCGAACCAAAGGGGAAGCAGCATGACGAAACAGGTTCACATCATCGGTGGCGGCCTCGCTGGCAGTGAAGCCGCTTGGCAATGTGCAGAGGCTGGTATTAGTGTTGTGCTCCATGAAATGCGGCCACAGCGCAAAACTGATGTGCATCAGACAGAAGGTCTGGCAGAGCTCGTCTGCTCCAATTCCTTCCGGTCAGATGATGCGACTGCTAATGCGGTTGGTGTCTTGCATCAAGAAATGCGTTTGATGGGCTCTGTGATTATGGGACAGGCTGATACACATGCTGTGCCTGCTGGAGGTGCGCTTGCGGTTGACCGTGATCACTTCTCGCAAGGCGTTGAACAAACTCTTGCCTCGCATCCGCTTATCACTATCTCTCGTGAAGAAATTACATCTCTCCCCTCAACGGAAGACGGGCTTGTGATCATTGCCACCGGTCCCCTCACCTCTGATGCATTGGCGCATGCCATTGCCGCTGAGACACAAGAAGATGATTTGGCCTTTTTTGATGCTATTGCCCCTATCGTGCATTTTGACAGCATTAATATGGATGTTGCCTGGTTCCAATCTCGTTATGACAAGGGGACTGGCAAAGATTATATCAACTGTCCCATGACCGAAGAGCAATATGACGCGTTTATCGCGGCGTTGGGCGATGGGGATAAGATGTCTTTCAAAGAATTTGAGACGAACACCCCATATTTCGATGGCTGCATGCCGATTGAAATCATGGCAGAACGTGGCCCTCAAACGCTACGCTTTGGTCCGATGAAGCCTGTGGGACTCACAAATGGTCATGATGGCAGCCGTCCTCATGCTGTGGTGCAATTACGCCAAGATAATCAGCTTGGCACCTTGTTCAATATGGTAGGATTCCAAACAAAACTAAAATATGGGGAACAAGTTCGTATTTTCAGAACTATTCCAGGTTTAGAAAATGCTGAATTTGCAAGATTAGGTGGCTTACATCGCAATACCTTCATCAATTCGCCTCGCCTACTTGATAACCAGCTACGCCTCAAGTCACAGCCACATATCCGCTTTGCCGGTCAAATTACCGGCGTTGAAGGCTATGTGGAATCAGCTGCAACAGGCGGTATGGCAGGACGGATGGTTGCGGCAGAGCTGCAAGGTGCCTCTTTTGAGATGCCACCAGTAACAACCGCACATGGCGCTTTGCTGAGTCATATTACAGGTGGCGCGATGGCTGATAGTTTTCAGCCTATGAATGTGAATTTTGGCCTATTTGCCCCACTCGTCACAGAAAAGCGCCTCAAAGGGCGTGACCGTAAAATGGCGATGGCTCACCGCGCTTTAACAGAATTTGAAGAGTGGCTTGCCGCTTAATTCAGCGTAAAATTCGCCATAAATATCGTAAGACAAGCCAATGATCGCCATCGGTTGATTTTGTTAATTGGCGTGTCATCAAAAACTGCAGCAGGCGGAAAAACCCATGTGATTCTGGGCTGGCTTTCTTGATATCTGCGTCATCGAGAAAGGTAAAAGCAGCCTGGCCCTCGCCGGCATAGAGCGCTGTCATATTTTGTCCTATTTGGTGCATCACCGCATCATCATAATGCCAGCCGACTGACTTATTAATGGCTAAAAATAAGTGCTCCCAAGACACGGCTGCAGGTGGCATCTGTAAAGCGGCTTGTGTCTCTTCAATCGCGGCTATAAGGGCCGGTTTATCAATCGTGTCATGCTCAATGAGACGAGATGCCAATGGTGGGGCCCCTTGCGGTAATGCGCCTGTCTCGAGCAAATCACGCCACAACTGCAAACGGATCATTGCAATCATAGGCTCAGATGCCAAGTCTCTGATTTTTTCTAGCTCGAGCCCCAATAGCAGAACATCAGATATGAGGTCCCGTTCTGATGATTTATCAAAAATTAACGTAAGAGCTAAGGCACGCGCTGATCCACGCAGCTCCTGATAAGACGCGCTCATTCGTCATCCACGGCTAGGAGAGCGAGCGCGGCATAGCGCCCTTCGGACAATAATACATTCCAGGTACGACAAGCCGCAGCGGTTGACATGATTTCCATTGAAACACCACGTTGATGTAATTCCACTTGCAATTCTGGTAAGAGGCCTTGAGGCGCTTTGCCAAGCCCCATAATTAATAAGGGCGGCACAGGCTCTGTTAATAAGGGTTCCAAATCTGAGATTGTGATGGCGTCCCATGACGGAGCTTGCCAGTCAAATCGCTGCCTTGGTAAGAGGAGTTGGTCACCATCATAGGCCTGTTTGGCAATCCGAAATCCACCGCCATCATAGCCATGGATCAAGGTTAATTGCCCATCACCTTCAAAATCTCTGACATCTACGATTTGTGAGGCGCCAGCTGGCAGCTCAGAGTGATTAGCCATCGAGAGAGGCTCCCTCTTCTTCATCAGGGTCTTGCATCGCCGCCTTTAAATCAAAACGTGACAAGAATCCAACCGCAACAAACACCGATGAATACGTACCAATAATCACACCCCATAATAACGCAATCGCAAAATCACGCAGAACAGCGCCACCAAAGAAAATAATGGCAAACAAGGCAAGGGCAGTTGTGACAGAGGTCATCAAAGTACGAGACAATGTTTCGTTTAGCGAAATATTGAGAATCTCACGCTGCTCATAGGATTTGTAGCGGCGCATATTTTCACGCACGCGGTCAAACACCACAACCGTATCATTGATAGAATAGCCTGCGATTGTCAGGATAGCCGCGACAGTGGCCAAATTAAATTCAAATGAGGTCAGCGCAAAGAGCCCAATGGTTGATATGATATCATGCGATAAGGCAATGATAGCAGCGATAGAAAATTGCCACTCAAACCGGAACCAAATATAGACCATAATGGCTATCAAGGCGCACATCACGGCCAAGATCCCATTTTGTTTCAATTCTTCGCCAACGGTTGGCCCTACAAATTCGGTCCGTCTTACATCATAGTCGGCGCCTAATGTCTGTGTGACCAGCTCCAAGGCAGCAAGCTGTGCTTTTTCATCACCCTCTTGGCGTTGCACGCGAATAAGGACGTCTTGATCAGTCCCAAAGCTTTGAATCGAGATATCACCGAGGCCCAATTCCCCTAAGTCAGAGCGCAAAGCACCAATATCAGCGCTCGCCTGCGAGGTCCGCACCTCAAGTAAAATACCGCCCTTAAAATCAATACCAAGGTTCAAACCCTTGACAGAAAACAGAGCTATAGCGCCAATCACCAAAACAAACGACAAGATAGCGGCTACTTTATTCTTACCTTGAAAATCAAAAGCTGTTTTTTCAGGTACGAGTTTCAAACGAAATGACATATTCTGAATTCCTTACAGCTGAATTGATTTCGGGCGCGCTCTGCCGAGCCACAACACAATCAATAATCTTGTGACCATAATGGCGGTGAACATTGAGCTGACAATCCCAAAGGCGAGTGTCACCGCAAATCCCTTAATCGGGCCTGACCCAAAGATATACAAGAACAAAGCGGCGAATAACGTGGTTAAATTTGAATCGATGATGGTAGAGATAGCACGGCCATAACCCGCCTCAATTGCCGCAAAAACAGACCGTCCCCTGCGTAATTCTTCTCTTATCCGCTCAAATATCAATACATTCGCATCAACCGCCATCCCCATTGTAAGGACAATACCAGCAATACCAGGAAGCGTTAATGTGGCCTGAATAGCAGAGAGGGCACCGATAATGAGGATGATGTTGACGCCAAGCGCAACAACCGCAAAAGAGCCAAATAAGCCATAGCTTGCAATCATGTAAATCATGACGAGCACGAGACCGACAATAGAGGCAATTTGACCTGCAGCCACAGAGTCGGCACCTAGTCCTGGACCAATAGAGCGTTCTTCAAGCACAAGAAGCGGTGCCGGCAATGCGCCTGCGCGCAGGATTAAGGATAGTTCATTCGTTTCTTGAACCGAGAATGCACCAGTGATTTGCCCTTGGCCGAAAATCTGCGCTTGAATCGTAGGAGCTGAGACCACTTGCCCATCAAGAACAATAGCAAAGGGACGACCAATATTCTCGCCCGTCACACGTCCAAATTTGCGTGCGCCCTCGGCATTTAAGGTAAAATTAACAGCTGGTTGTGAATTTTGGTCAAACCCTGCTGTTGCTGTTTCTAATGTCTCACCTGAGACTAGGACCCGTTTCTCAACAAGGAAATATTGTTCAGGATCATTAGCAGATGGCATCAACACAGAGCCGGGAGGAATACGACCAGAGCGACGCGCCTCCTCAGCAGTGGCGCGCAAATCAACAAGTTGGAATGTTAACTTCGCCGTTCTGCCAAGCAGACGTTTGACTTCCTCAGGATTATCCACACCAGGGAGTTGTACCAGAACGCGGCTTGCCCCTTGCCTTTGGATAATTGGCTCTTTGGTGCCATCTGGATCAAGACGCCGGCGAAT
>CALEYP010000081.1 GCA_937924895.1 uncultured Alphaproteobacteria bacterium | reverse complement strand
ATCGATACTCTGTTGATGATGAAATATAATTTCGTCGCTGGTTCTGCCAATATTGAAACACCTGATGAAGCGATAGGGAATATCCATATTCCTACGACACGCCTTGATGGTCAGGATATTCAGCTTGCTTTGTCAAACAGCTTTGGCTTTGGCGGCACGAATGCCTGCTTGGCGCTCGCAAAATGTAATGACTAGCCTGGTATCAGCAGGATAAGGAATAGGATAATGGGATTATTGGCAGGAAAAAAAGGCCTCATTATGGGGGTCGCAAATGAGCGATCAGCCGCATGGGGCATTGCCAAAGCCGCAGCAGAGGCAGGCGCAGAGCTAGCTTATAGCTATCAAGGAGCCGGCCTCAAAAGCCGTGTTGAAGGGCTGGCTGAACAAACAGGCTCTTCGCTTATCTTTGAATGTGATGCCAGCACTGACACTGGCGTCACAGACTGCTTTGCAGCATTGCGTGAAAGCTGGCAGGAGCTAGATTTCGTGGTTCATGCCATCGCCTTTTCAGATAAATCTGAATTAAAAGGCGCTTATGCAGAGACAAGCCGTGCCAATTTTGCGCAAACCATGCGTATCTCTTGCTATTCCTTTACCGAGGTTGCACAGCAAGCCGCTGCCATGATGCCACAAGGTGGCGCTTTGCTCACTTTGTCTTATTTAGGAGGCGTGCGGATCACGCCAAATTATAATGTGATGGGTGTTGCCAAAGCGGGGCTAGAAGCATCTGTGCGCTATTTGGCTGTTGATCTTGGTGGCCAGAATATCCGTGTGAATGGGCTATCAGCTGGCCCGATGCGCACCTTGTCTGGCGCGGCAATTACAGGCGCTCGTCATATCTTCCGTCATTCTGAGGAAAATGCCCCATTGGGCCGGAACCCTGACATTGATGAGGTGGGACGCTCAGCCTTATATTTGCTCAGTGATCTGTCATCAGGGGTCACAGGGGAAATTCATTATTGTGATGGGGGTTATCATCATGTGGGTGTGCCGCGCGAAAGCGAATAGCACACAACATCACCGCAAAAGAAAAGCCCCCAATTGGGGGCTTTTTTTATAGATAGATTTGCGAGGCTTACTCAGCGCTCGCTTCGAGGTCTTCACCAGTTTCTTGGTTCACGCGCTTCATTGATAGCTTCACTTTGCCTCTATCATCAAAGCCAATGACCTTTACCTTTACCATATCGCCTTCATTACAGACATCAGTGGTCTTCTCCACACGGCCTTCCATCATTTCAGAGATATGAACAAGCCCGTCCTTTGGACCAAGGAAGTTCACGAATGCACCGAAATCAACTGTCTTGACCACTTTACCGTCATAAATGACACCAAGCTCTGGCTCAGCCACGATAGAGCGGATCTTGTTATAAGCGGCATCTGATGATGATTGTGATACAGCTGCAATCTTAACTGTACCATCATCTTCAATGTCGATTTTTGCGCCTGTCTCTTCACAGATTTCGCGGATAATCTTGCCGCCTGGGCCGATGATGTCACGAATCTTATCAACAGGGATAGAGATGGTTGTGATCTTTGGCGCTGATTCAGCAAGCGCATCACGCGCTGAGGTCAGAGCCTTTGCCATTTCACCCAAGATATGCAGACGGCCACCCTTGGCTTGCTCAAGCGCGATTTGCATAATCTCTGCTGTGATAGATGTGATTTTAATATCCATTTGCAGCGATGTAATACCGCTTTCTGAGCCGGCAACTTTAAAGTCCATATCACCTAAGTGATCTTCATCACCTAGAATGTCAGATAGAACCGCAAACTCATCACCTTCTTTGATGAGACCCATGGCGATACCTGCAACAGGACGTTGCAATGGCACACCAGCATCCATCAATGCTAATGACGTACCACAAACAGTGGCCATTGATGATGACCCGTTTGATTCGGTAACTTCTGAGACCACACGCATTGTGTATGGGAACTCATCTTTGCTTGGCAGAAGCGGGTTAATCGCACGCCATGCCAATTTACCATGACCAATCTCACGACGGCCCGGTGAACCAACACGGCCCGCTTCACCCACTGAGAATGGTGGGAAGTTATAATGAAGCATGAAACGTGAGCGATATTCACCATCAAGCGCATCAACGATTTGCTCATCTTGACCTGTTCCCAAGGTGGCAACAGCAAGCGCCTGTGTTTCACCACGGGTAAAGAGCGCAGAGCCATGTGTGCGTGGCAACATCCCTACTTCAGAGACAATAGGACGCACAGTTGATGTGTCACGGCCATCAATACGCTTGCCAGTCTTTAGGATAGATGAGCGAACCACATCAGCTTCAAGCTCTTTCATCAAAGATGAGACAAGAACCGAATCTGCCTCTTCGCCAGCAAGTTCCTTTGCCTTGGCGCGAATATCACCGATCGCGGCTTGACGCTCTGTCTTATCAGCGATGGCATAGGCTGATTCTACATCACCACGCAATGATGATAATGTGTCACGCAAGCCAGATGCCTCTGGGGCTTCTTCTGGCAGATCACGTGGGTCTTTGGCGCAAGCCTCGGCCAATTCAATGATGGCATTAATCGCCGCTTGCATATGCTCATGACCGAAATTCACGGCCCCTAGCATTACATCTTCTGACAATTCTTTGGCTTCTGATTCAACCATCAACACGCCTTCGGCTGTACCAGCGACCACAAGGTCCATCTGAGACTCAGCCATATCAGCCAATGTTGGGTTAAGCATATAATCGCCATCCTTATAGCCCACACGTGCTGCAGCAATTGGACCAAAGAAAGGCACACCAGAGATAGTCAAAGCCGCTGATGCGCCGATCATAGCGACGATATCAGGGTTATTTTCCATATCATGTGACATCACAGTACAGATAACTTGTGTTTCGCACTTAAATTCCTTTGGGAAAAGTGGGCGAATCGGACGGTCAATCAAACGGCTAACCAAAGTCTCATTTTCTGATGGACGGCCTTCACGCTTGAAGAAACCACCTGGAATCTTACCTGCTGCGAACGCTTTTTCTTGGTAGTTCACTGTCAAAGGGAAGAAATCTTGACCAGGCTTTGCTGCTTTTGCGGCAACGGCCGTACATAATACGGATGTCTCGCCCATTGTTGCGAGAACAGCACCATCTGCCTGACGGGCAATTTTACCTGTTTCTAAGACAAGTTTCCGGCCGCCCCAGTCGATTTCTTTACGATAAATTTGGAACATTCTTACTTCCTTTTAAAGGAGGCTCTTCAATGACTATCATTATCAGGGTTGTTATCATGCCAGTACCGCCCCTGCGTAAAGCCAAATGGGCGGGCAACACGCATCGCTGATGCGTTATCGCTAACTCTGTCATGTTTTTTGGAGAGTATGCCATCAGGCCTGATGCCTTAGGTCTTTTGCTAGCATCTTGCGCTAGCCCCGTTACTCCAACCACCCCCGATAGGCAGTCGCCACCTCTTTTTTGTTAATCTTTACGCTTGCTATCTTGTATCACCAATTAAGGGCGCGGTGCAAGCACGATCAAAAAAGCCTACTAGCAAGAAGCTAGTAGGCTTTTCATCTGGTATGACAAAGCAGTGATTAGCGACGCAAACCTAGCTTTTCAATCAAGGCCTTATATTTGCCTTCATCACCACGCTTGATGTAATCAAGCAAGTGACGGCGCTGACCAACCATTGTCAAAAGACCGCGGCGTGAACCAAAATCTTTCTTATGTGTCTTCATATGTTCTGTCAGATTGCGGATACGCTCTGTGAGGATAGCAACCTGAACTGAAGCAGAACCTGAATCTTGAGCATTAGCACCGAATTCGGCAATTAACTCAGCTTTTTTCTCTTTTGTTATCGACATCGTCTTCTCCTTTATTAGCAGTTAAAGACCCGCACAGATTTCACCCCCTCTTCAGCTGCCTCAACCAAGGCAACTAAGTGGCCATCACATAACGCCTTATATAGATGCGTCTGAGATAGCTCTTGGCGGGGCGGCAATCGCTGACCAAATCGTAGCTTTTGCGCCTCTGCGGTTGTTATGGGCAGAGCCGGGATGTCGTCCAGCGCTGTCACAACAGGTATCACATAAGGTGATGCGGCGGCACTATGTCCTAATTCTCGCAAAAAATCCAGAGAAATTGCATTTTCCTCGTTAAATTGGCCCACGGCCGTCCGCCTGAGATGCGAGACATGCGCCACAGTGCCAAGGGCCGTTGCCATATCACGTGCAAGGGATCGGATATAAGTCCCCTTGCCACAGCATGTGACAAAGCTGGCATCCTCTTTTGTATGATCTATCACCGTGAGGCGATGTATCATAATATCACGTGACGCGAGCACAATCTCATCCGCACCTTGGCGCGCCAAATCATAGGCACGCTTTCCCTCTATCTTAATGGCTGAATAGGCAGGAGGTATTTGCGATATCTGGCCCGTAAATTGCGGCAAGATAGCTGTGATGGCGTCAGCATCTGGACGACTATCAGAGGTGGCAATCACATCACCTTCCGCATCATCTGTGCTAGTTTGCTCACCCCATTTTGCTGTAAATTCGTAGGTTTTCTGCGCATCCATCACATAGGATACGGTTTTCGTTGCCTCACCAAGCGCAATTGGCAATATACCACTAGCAAGCGGGTCAAGTGTACCGCCATGGCCAACCTTTATCCCCCCAAAAAAACGCCGCACAACTGCGACGACTGCCGCAGAGCTCATACCAAGCGGCTTATCAATGGCTAACCAGCCATGTATGTCTGAGGGTTTGTTTCGTCTCGCCATAGTGATGCACCATAACAACGCAAAAAGGCGGGCTAGGCCTCCTCGGCGCGACCCTCATCTTCGGCGTCATCAGCTGAGGCGGCTGGTGGCAATTGATTGATGAGCTCAGACATTTTCTGGGCATTATCAAATGAGGTATCTGCCATAAATTTTAGACGAGGCATACGACGCAAATGAACTTTGCTAGCAACCCATGTTTGTAAATCAGGCGCAATCACATTCAGTACAGAGACGATAAAGTCGCTATCAACACCGCCAAGAGGCGTCACATAGGCACGCGCATTTGACATATCAGGGCTGACAGATACTTCTGAGACAGTGATAGATACCCCGTCCAGTTCTGGCACATAGATATCGCCACGCATCAGTGCCAAAGATAATTGATGGCGGATTTCTTCACCCACACGCAATTGTCTTTGGCTTGGCGCCTTTGAAGAAACAGCTTTTGACTTACGGCTCATTAACAGACCTTATGTGACCACGTGCCTGGGCACCTCACCGGTACGGTGAGGCTTAATCCAATGTACGTGCAATCTCTTTCAATTCGAAACATTCAATGACATCACCTTCTTGGATATCTGAATAATTTTCGAATGCCATACCACACTCAAAGCCATCTTTGACTTCTTTCACTTCATCTTTGAAGCGTTTCAAAGTCTTCAGGCTACCTTCATGGATGACAACATTGTCACGGAGCAAACGGACCTTGCAGCCGCGCTTAATGATGCCTTCTGTGACATAACAACCCGCAATCTTACCAACCTTAGAGACTGCAAAGACCTGACGGATTTCTGCATAGCCGATAAATTCTTCTTGTGTGTCTGGGCTGAGGAGACCACCCATCGCGGCTTTCACATCATCAATGAGTTCATAAATGATTGAGTGATAGCGAATTTCAACGCCATCACGCTTGGCCAAATCACGTGCCTGTGGAATCGCACGCACATTAAAGCCCATCACCAATGCATTTGATGCCGCTGCCAAGGAGATATCTGATTCTGACAAGGCGCCAACGCCACCTGTTAGGAACCGGACTTTCACCTGATCTGTGCCCAAATTCTCTAGTGCGACCTTAATCGCCTCTAGTGAGCCATGCACATCTGTCTTAATCACCACTGGCAATTCAGCGGCCTCACCAGCTGCAATCGCTGATAGCATTTGCTCCACCGAACCTCTGGCTGAGACAACCGCTTCTTTTTCACGAATCACACGGCGGCGATATTCAGCGATTTCACGGGCGCGTGCTTCACTTTCAACAACTGTGAAATTATCACCAGCCATCGGTGTACCATTTAGACCCAAAATCTCAACAGGCTGGCTCGGTGTGGCAAGCTTTTGCTGTTCACCGCGCTCATTCAACATCGCTCTGACACGACCTGATTCAGCGCCAACCACAAAAATATCGCCAACGGCCAGGGTCCCGCGCTGAACAAGAACAGTCGCAACCGAACCACGGCCACGCTCTACCTTTGCTTCGATCACAGTGCCTTCTGCCGCACGGTCTGGGTTAGCTTTCAATTCAAGCAATTCAGCTTGGAGCATGATGGCTTCTTCAAGCTTATCCAACCCTTCACCTGTATGAGCTGAGACATTCACAGCCAAGATTTCACCACCGAAATCTTCGGTAATAATTTCATGTTGCAACAAATCAGAGCGGACACGTGATGGGTCAGCGCCTGGCTTATCGCATTTATTGACCGCCACGATGATCGGACAGCCTGCGGCCTTAGCGTGATTAATCGCCTCAATGGTCTGTTCTTTCACAGAATCATCTGCTGCCACTACAAGAATCACGATGTCAGTGGTATTCGCCCCACGCAAACGCATCTCTGTAAAGGCCGCGTGACCCGGTGTATCAATGAAGGTGATGGTATTCTTCGCTGCTGTTTGAATCTGGTAGGCACCAATATGCTGGGTAATACCACCTGATTCGCCAGCCGCCACATCTGTTTTGCGAATGGCATCAAGCAAGCTTGTTTTCCCGTGGTCAACATGGCCCATCACTGTCACAACAGGCGGGCGACCCTTCAAGCTATCTTCGCTATCAACATCACCGCCAAGACCATCTTCAATGTCTGAATCAGACACGCGTACAACCTTATGACCAAATTCCATTGTCACAAGTTCAGCTGTCTCAGCATCAATGCTTTGTGTCACTGTGGCCATAATGCCCAGCTTCATCAATTCCTTTACGACATCAGCCGCTTTCTCTGCCATACGGTTCGCAAGTTCCTGCACCGTAATAGTATCTGGGATGGTGACATCACGTGTTTGCTTCACTGCTGGTTGCGCTTCTTCACGCATCCGTGCTTTTTCGCGCTGGCGGCGAACAGACGCTAATGAACGCTGACGTCCACCCTCACCATCAGACAAAGCCTGTGAAATTGTCATCTTACCAGATTGACGGCGGGCTGGCCCCTCACGGCGCGCACTTGGCTGGCGGCGATTGACTTCTGCTTCTTCTGCGCGGCGGCGTCCACCTTGCGGCCGCGATGCCGCCTCTTCAACAGGCGCATTAGGTTGGGCAAACCGATCTGATGCTGGTGCTGATTTTTGTTGGCGCTGCTTTTGATCTTCAACAGCCTGACGACGAGCCGCATTCTCAGCTGTTCGTTTGGCTTTCTCTTCAGCCTTACGCGTTTGCGCAATTTTCTCAATTTCTTCCAGCTCTGCCAATTCCGCACGGCGACGTGCTTCTCTTGGATCAAGTGGGGCTTCTTCAACTACAGGCGCCGCTTCTTCTGCCACAGCCTCAGATGGCACAGCGTCTTCAGCCTCAGCCTCTTCTGGCTTTGTCAGACCTTGCTGTAACACCTGCATACGCTTGGCGCGTTCAGCAGCCGTTAACTTATCATCTGCCTCAGGTGCGATAGGTTGCGCCACCTCTTCTTTTGGCTCAACAGCTGGTGTTGGCGCTGGCGCAGCCTTTGCTGCTTGACGAGATGGTGGCACAGGCACTCTTTTGCGACGAACTTCGACCTGAACCGTTTTAGCCCGGCTACCAGCCCCCCCTTGACGCAATGCATTGGCATCCACATTACCGCCCAGTGATAATGTGCCGCTTCCTGACAAGCTCAGGGTTTTTGTTTTCTTCTTATCGTCGCTCATACCCGGCCCTTTCCCGGTTTGGTTAAATTATGTCCCATCATCGGCAACAGGACATCTGACCTATCTTTTCTATTCATGCATCTGGTTAGGTGTAATACACCCGCCAGCCCCTTCATGACAAGTGATCCCGCCCATAAAAGCCTGAAATCTGGCCAATTCATAGAAGAGACGTCCTGTTAAGCCACCGTCAGCCCGTCTCTCATCAGGTAGAATCCCGATGTAAGCGAGAGAGTCTCTGCCAAAAGGATGACCTAAAAATGGACTATCAAACCCTTCAAACACCCATTCTGGCTGTAATCTGTTTTGATGCGCTTTTGACTCGCGGCGTGAGGCGTCTCCGGCAATTAACATCCCTTCTACAAAGGGAAGCGTTGCTAATTTACCACCACCGCCAACAGCAAGCCCTGCCCGACGTGCCAATGCCAATGTCTGACTGACACGTCCTGCCAAAAGCTGTTGCAGCTGCGTGATAACATCAGCTGCCTGTGGCGCGGTCGCGTCAATATGACGTTTAAAGAGGTTTTTTTCACATGCTTTTGTAATAGCAGCCTCAGAGGCCGTAACCCAACAGCCTCTGCCTGGCAATTTTTCAGCTAGATCAGGAACAGCCACCCCAGCAGGGTCGCATACAAAGCGGATCAGCTCTTCAGCTGATGTTGTCTCTCCTAGGACGATACAGCGACGCTCTTTCATCTCTGCCGCCTCTCATCTGACTTGCCGCTTTGAATACATAGGCTAATTCCTGTCTCTGTCTTTGCGTTACTTATTCAGCAGGCACGTCTTCAGATGGGGCATCTTCAGTTGCCTCATCTTCGAACCAATGCGCTCTGGCGGCCATGATGATATCACCTGCCACTGTTTCATCATCAATGCCTTCTTCTTTCAAGAAGCCAACCAATTCTTCCGAATCAAGCTCTGCTAGATCATCAAGTGTGAGGATTTGGTTCTGTGCCAATTTCAAGATCATAGCAGCATTGAGATATTCAAAGGCAAGCAAATCATCAGCCACATCCAATTTTGACAATTCTTCTTGGATACGCTTGGCTTCGGCTTCCACAAACTCAACAGCACGATTAATCAATTCAGCGGCCACATTTTCATCAAACCCTTGAATTTGCGCTAGCTCATCAACCGGTGTCTCAGCAATGTCATCAACATGAGCAAAGCCTTCAGCGACAAGAAGATGCGCAATCACATCGTCAATATTCAGGGCTTCCATGAAGGTTTGTGACCGGTTCTTGAATTCTTCCTGACGTCTTTCTGATTCTTCCGCTTCTGTTAGAATATCAATATACCAACCAGTTAATTGCGAGGCGAGGCGTACATTTTGACCACGACGGCCAATCGCCAAAGATAGCTGATCATCTGGCACAACCACTTCCATACGGCCAGCTACTTCATCCATCACAACCTTTGCCACCTCAGCCGGTGCCAAAGCATTCACCACGAATGCGACAGGATCTTCCTCAAACGGAATGATCTCAACTTTTTCACCTTGAAGCTCACCCACAACGGCTTGCACACGGCTACCACGTAGGCCCACCCACGCGCCAACAGCATCAATGCTGCTATCGCGTGACAGCACAGAGATTTTCGCGCGGCTTCCTGGCTCTCTCGCAACGGCTTTAATATCAATGATACCATCATAGATTTCAGGCACTTCTTGCGTGAATAATTTTGCCATAAATTCATTGGCGGACCGAGAGAGGAAAATCTGATGGCCTCTCACTTCGCGGCGCACATCCAGAATGTAAGCACGGACACGGTCACCTTGACGCAAAATCTCTCTTGGGATCATTTCTTCGCGGCGGATAACGGCTTCTGCACGGCCTAGATCAACCGTGATTGAATAGCTCTCAGCGCGCTTAATGGTCCCAACAACAATCTCGCCAACACGATCCTTATATTCTTCATATTGGCGCTCTCTTTCCGCTTCACGGACTTTTTGGCTAATGACTTGCTTTGCTGTTTGCGCGGCAATACGGCCAAATTCAATCGGCGGCAAAGGCTGACGATGAAATTCACCAACGGTCAAATCATATTTCTGACCTTCATCAGCTGTCATCTGCGTAGCATCATCTTCGACCTCAGCTACGACTTCTGTCCAGCGTTCCAAAGTAATAGCCCCATTTTTACGGTCAATCATGGCGCGAATATCACGGTCATGACCATATTTAGAGCGACCAGCCTTTTGGATGGCTTCTTCCATCGCCATAATCACTTCTTCGCGATCAATTGATTTTTCACGCGCAACAACATCAGCGATTTGGATCAGCTCTAGGCCTGGGATTGATGATGTATCCATAAGATTATCTCTTTCTTGTTACTGTCATGCTTATTGTGGAAGAAACCCTGTGATAGGCGGCGCCTTTTTATCAGGGTCTTCAAAATATTCGGTGGCGTCAATTTTGGCGCTGTCAATTTGATCAAAGGCAAAAGCCAAGGCGCCAAAGCTTGTATCAATAATAATCCGGCCTTGTTCATCTCTGCCAGTTAAGCGGCCTTTCAGGCGCTTGCGACCATCAACGGCTTGCTTGAGATGGATTTTCACAAGATCGCCTTTAAACCTATCAAAGTGATTATCTCTCGTCAGAGGCCGGTCAAGGCCAGGGGAACTCACTTCAAGATTATAGGCATCTTTAATCGGATCTTCGACATCCAACAAAGCCGCGACATATTTTGAAATTTTCTGACAATCTTCAACAGTCATGTCACGCGCTGTTAATGGCTCCGCCATAATCTGAAGCTGATGCCGGCCGACACCAGGTGTCCCAGAATAATGGACACGCACCAAATCATAGCCCATTTCGCTTAATGCGGGGCGGATCATATCTGCGATTCTATCTGTCACAGCTGCCATTGGCTTCTATCTACTCTTGCTATTTGCCTCAATGTTGTCAGGCATAAAAAAAGGCGGACTTTTCAAAAAAGTCCACCGCTTCACATTCGGATTTGGCATCATTATACAGCAATTTGGCCAAAAGGCAAATCTTTCCCCATCCGCTTAGGCTGTTTTGATAAATTCGAACCAGCTTGGCGCGCGCCCCTCTTTTTCTGCCTTTGCCATATATCTTGTTCTCGGCCAATTCGCCGGTCTTTGCCGCCAATCATCTGGGGATGATGCTTGCCATGTGAACCGGTCATCTGCCATCGCCTCTGCGAGGAGCCAGCTTTTGGCAATGGCATGATCAGAGGCCATGCGCAACACCCCTTGGGGACGAATGAGGCGCGCCAAACGATCGCGCATTGATTGTTGCAAGATACGCCGCCCGGCATGCCGGCGTTTCGGCCACGGATCTGGGAACATGATATAAGCCCCTGCCAGACAATGATCAGGCAATTGATCTAGGATCAGACGCACATCATCAGGCCAAATCCGAATATTAACAAGCTGTTGCTCTTCAATATGACGCACCAGACTTGCCACCCCATTTAAAAAAGGTTCTGCGCCAATAAAGCCATCTTGTGGGGACGCCTCAGCAAGAGCGGCTAAATGCTCGCCGCCGCCAAATCCAATTTCCAGATAGATATCTTTTGGATCATGGGGAAATAAGCCTGTCAGCGAGGCCACATCTTGTGGCAAAGATAAGGCTGGCAGGGCTGTTTCAAATTGCTGTTTTTGATGAGGGCGAAGAGGGCGTCCTCTGCGTCTGCCATAAAAGGGAAGTTCACCATTGGGACCCTTTTGATTCACGCCGACCATATTACTTTGCCCTATTCTGATAAGGTAGCTAGATGGCGCGCACCTAGCTATCTTTCTATCTTGTGAAACCGCTTATGCGAGTTGTGATGCGATATCTGTTGCTTCCCATGGGAAGGTACCAGCACCTGCTTCACCGGCTGTGCGGCCGAAATGACCATAGGCGGCAGTTGGTGCATAGATAGGCGCATTTAAGCCCAAATGTGTGCGAATGCCTTTTGGTGTTAAATCCACCAATGCACGCAATTTATCTTGGATATCATTATCAGCTGCGCTGCTTGTCCCATGCGTATTTACATAGACAGATACAGGCTCAGCCACACCAATGGCATAAGCGAGCTGGATGGTGCATTTATCTGCAATCCCAGAGGCCACGACGTTCTTTGCCAAATAACGCGCTGCATAGGCGGCAGACCGGTCAACCTTTGTTGGATCTTTGCCAGAAAACGCGCCGCCGCCATGAGGTGCTGCCCCGCCATAGGTATCGACGATGATCTTACGCCCTGTTAGGCCAGCATCACCATCTGGGCCACCAATTTCAAAGATGCCTGTTGGGTTAATGTATAAATCATCAGCGCCAACCATCCAGCCATCTGGCAAAATATCAGCGATCACAGGTGTAACAAGCGCTCTGATATCGGCTTGGCTTGCCCCAACAGCATGCTGTGTTGATAATACGATTTTATCGACACCAGCAATTGAACCATCCTCATTATAAATGAGCGTCAATTGAGATTTAGCATCAGGACGCAACAAGCTATCAGCATCCGCTTTACGCATTTCTGCTAAGCGCTTCAAAATAGCATGAGAATAATGGATAGGGGCTGGCATCAGCCCGTCTGTCTCGCGGCAGGCATAGCCAAACATCAAGCCCTGATCACCAGCGCCTTCTTCTTTATCGCTGGCTTCATCAACACCAACAGCAATATCAGCTGATTGCTCATGCAAATAATTTTGGAACTCAAAATGCGCATGATGGAACTTATCCTGCTCATAGCCAATATCAGCAATCGCCGCACGCACCGCAGGCTCAATCTGAGACATGATATCATCCATCATCTCTTGAGGCGCGCGCACTTCACCGGCTAACACAACACGGTTTGTTGTGGCTAATGTCTCACACGCCACTCTGGCCTGTGTGTCATGCTGCAAAAATAGATCAAGTACGGTATCCGAAACGCGGTCACAAACCTTATCTGGATGGCCTTCTGAAACAGATTCCGAAGTGAAAAGATAGCTCATCGATAAGCTCCCCATAAGACGTCATAATGGGCGATATTACTGCCTGTTTTGGGGCAATCGGTCAAGTAGAACTGCGCCAATCAGCAAAGCTGCGACCATGAACCCAGCCAAAAGAGCCCCAAAGCGGGCGAAAAAAGGAACCGGAAGCGGCGGTGGCAATCGTAAATCTACAAAATCTGTTTGGCCAAGCGGTATGGCGGCTAGCTGTTGTCCTGTGGCATCAAACGCAGCGCTGATACCGGTATTCGCCACCCGCAACAGCGGCACGCCATAGCTGATAGCTGTCATCCGCGTTTGCGCCAAATGCTGATAGGGGCCAGCCGTATGGCCAAACCACGCATCATTCGTAAGATTTACCAACAGGTCAGGTCTTTTTGTTGCACGTCCCGTCAAGGCTGGGAAAATCGCTTCATAACAGATTAAGACTTGCACCTGACCGATATCAGCAATGGAAAAGGGCGTTACGGCCTCACCTGGTGTGAAATCATGGGGGCCAGCAATTGCATCAATAAACGGGATCACGCGCCAGGGTACATATTCCCCAAAGGGAACCAAATGCGTTTTGTCATAAAGATGGGGGCTACCAGCGCCCTCAAAATAAAGGGCGGTATTCTTGATTTGATCAGTGTCATCAATGCGCAAGCTTCCCATAATCAAGCCACCTGCCCCACCTTCTGCTTGGTGATGCGCTCTAATTTGACCTGCTAAATCGGCAAGCAAATCCTGCGCACGGCTATAATCTCCGGCAAAGGCAGATTCTGGCCAGATCACAAGATCGACCGGAACTTGCGCTGGGGCGAGTGACAGCTTGGCCATATGGGCCAAATGTGTGGCGCGGGCTGATCTATCCCATTTTTCAGCTTGGGGAATGTGAGGCTGCACGAGGCGAACCGTCGCCGCATTATCCGCAGTCACGGGGGCAGGCTGCGTAGCATAGACCACCAGCGCCCCAAATGTCGCGCCGCATAATATCGCTGCCATGACGACCTTATGTCGTTGTCTCTTAGGAACAGAAAGATAGAAGGGAATCACTGCTGCCAGTGCGAACGCCCAGATATTTAAGCCGGTTTGGCCGAAAAGGGACGCTAGCTGAGAGGTTGGCTGTGTGGCCAAGAAAATCAGCCCTGGCGCATTCCAAGGAAACCCTGTGGCAATGAATTCTCGGCCCCATTCTGCCAAAGATAAGCCAGCAACAAAGGCAACGAGCCGAGCGGCCGGATGGGTGGCTATCATAAAGCCAGCCAGACCACCCACAGCCCAGAATATCGTGACAATCACAGGAATGCCCAGAAAGCTCACAGGCAATAGAAAAAGATAATCTTGTGTGCCAATCAGCAAAGAATGGCTAATCCAATAAAGAGAAATAACGAACCATCCATACCCCCCGGCAGCCATATGACATACAGCTTGTCGCCAGCCAGATGCATGGGCTGCTTGATAAAATACAAAACCCAAAAGTAAAATCGCAGGGCTGAGATAAAGGGGTGGCAGGCTGAGGCTGGCAAGACCCCCAGCGGCAGCGGAGAGAAGATAGGGGCGCAAGAGATGATAGCGCTGGCGCAACCTTGTGCCAGCCATCTTTAGGAATTTAGCTCATCTGATGACACACCACCATTTAACGATGGCAAGCCACAAATCCGCAACAGCTTAATATGGCGCGGATCAGCCTCTAGGATTTCAAATTCTAAACCAGAGGGATGGGTGATAACCTCACCTCTTGTTGGTACCCGTCCTGCGAGGGAGAAGACCAATCCCCCCAACGTGTCAATTTCATCAGTTTCATCTTGTTCTAATAAAGGGCCGGCTAACACTTCAAGAGCGCCAACTTCAAGGCGCGCTTCGGCCACAGCTGTGCCATCATCAAAGACTTGGAAACGAGGCATACGTGATTTGTCATGTTCATCTTCAATCTCGCCCACAATTTCCTCGACAAGATCTTCGATTGTGATCAGGCCATCAACACCGCCAAATTCATCAACTACCAAGGCTAAATGCTGGCGTTTCAAACGCATTTCATGAAGCAAATCCAACAAACGGATGGTTGGTGAGATAAACATAACAGGCCGCAATAACCCGCTTAGATCAGCACTTTTATCTGTCTGGATCGCGCCTGATGCCACCTGTGCCATCAAATCCTTAATGTGTAGGAACCCGACCATTTGATCAAGCGAGCCTTTATGGGCGGGAACACGGCTATGACCGGCTGCAATGATCGTTTTGAAAATATCAGCCATAGGTGAGGATAAATCCACAGCGACAATATCAGCGCGCGGTACCATCACATCCTCTGCGGTGATATCGCGCAGTCCTAGCATATTGCGCAACAAGGCCCCTTCATGAGAATCAAAAGCAAGCTTCTCTTTGAGCGAGGTTTCAATCAAATCTGTCAATTCTTCGCGATCAGACACAGGCTTAGCAAAGAAGGGAAATAATTTTGAGATAAGGCCCATTAGACTAACTCTCCCTGATAGGGATTTGGGATATCAAGATGCGCCAGCGCTTTGATCTCTAGCGCTTCCATTTCACGCGCTTCTTCATCATTCAGATGATCAAACCCATATAAATGCAACAACCCATGGATCAGGAGATGGCGAATATGATGTTCAAGAGGAATATCTAATGAGGTGGCTTCCTGAGCCATAATCTCATATCCAAAAGCCAGATCGCCTAGCTGCCCGTCCGTTTCATCAGGAAAGGATAGGACATTCGTTGGTTTATCCTTATCACGGAACTGATGGTTCAAGCGCTGCAAATCGTCATTTGAGGTCCAACAACAGCTAAATGCCTCCGCTTCATAGGCGATATCTGCCGATAAGGCTTGCAACATTTCATTGATATCTTGGCACAAACGATCTGTTATGAAAGGCGCCCAGCGCGCATCGGCGAGAATATGGTCTGATGTTAAATCAAACGGATGAATCCATGTAAGGCTCTCACCATCTGGCTCCATCATAATTGTCCTATCTTCAGGACTGTCAGGTTCAAGCGATAGTTCGCTTTCAGAAACAGCAGGGTCAGGCATGATCACTTTCGCTTCATAAGGTTATGATTTAATCTTGCTCATTTTCTGCGCTTTTGTCCAGCCTCATAGGCCTTCAAAATACGAGCGACCACAGGGTGACGAACCACATCCTCACCTGTTAGTTCTGAAATACCAACCCCTGTGACATTATCAAGACGAGAGACCGCATCTATCAAGCCTGATTCCTGACCTGATGGTAAGTCAATCTGCGTCATGTCACCGGTAATCACCATCCGCGAATCTTGTCCCAAGCGAGTCAGCACCATTTTCATTTGGACCGGCGTGGTATTTTGTGCCTCATCAATAATGACAAAGGCATTGGTTAAGGTACGACCGCGCATAAAGGCCAAAGGCGCAATTTCAATTTCGCCTGACACCATCATTTTATCAACCTTATCGGCGGGCATCATATCATAAAGTGCGTCATATAAAGGCCGCAGATACGGGTCGACTTTTTCCTTCATATCACCTGGCAAAAAGCCAAGACGCTCACCTGCTTCAACGGCAGGGCGGGATAAAATGATCCGCTCAACAAGCCGTTTTTTCAACGCATCAACGGCCATTGCCACTGCCATATAGGTTTTACCTGTACCAGCAGGACCAAGCCCAAACACCACTTCATTTGCTAGCAATGTTTTAAAATAAGCAGCTTGATTAGCGGTGCGCGGCGCAATCTTTTTCTTCCAAGTTACCGCCACTGGTCCAGAAGTCACCGCATCAGGTGCAGACGAGCCGAATTCAGCCTCTCGCATCATATCATCAAGCCAATTTTTGACGATGGCCTCATCATCATTGTCAGCCGCCTGTAATTTTTGTGATAGCCCTTGAATGGCCTTGGCCGCTTGGTCAAGCTGTGCCTTTGGACCAGATAATTTAATCTCATTGCCAAAACTATCCGCTTCAATCGCAAGGCTCGTAGCAATTCGAGATAGCGTTTCATTATTTTGTCCACAGATCAGAGCCATCACAGAAGGATCTTCGAATGCAATTGTCAAATGTTTGACGGTCTTGCTTGCTGTCTGTGCCACGCGCCTATCTCCTTTGCCAGAAGCGTCTAGTCAGATGTCAAAATGCGAGCGGTCAATGAATTCTGTCTGGCTTCGCTAATTTCCATCGGCAGAATCTGACCTAGCTGGCTCTCATCTCCCTCAAAATAGACCGATTGCATGAAAGGACTACGCCCTGTCATCTGACCTTCGCGTCCACCAACACGTTCAACCAAAATATCCATCTTGGTGCCTTCGCAGCCCTTATTAAACGCCATCTGCTGGCTATCCAATAATTGCTGCAATGAAGATAATCGATCTGATTTCACCGCTTCTTCAACTTGGTCTTCTGCATTCGCTGCTGGCGTGCCTGGACGCTCTGAATATTTGAAGCTATAGGCCGAGGCATAAGACACACGATCAACAAGCCGCAATGTGTCTGCAAAATCAGCATCTGTTTCACCAGGGAAGCCGACGATAAAATCACCTGACAACGCAAGATGCGGCACAGCATCACGCAACCTGTCAATGATAGCGATATACTCATCAGCTGTGTGACGACGGTTCATCGCTGACAAAATGCGATCTGACCCAGCCTGAACGGGCAAATGTAAATAAGGCATTAGGGCAGGGATATCACGATGGGCGTAAATCAACTCATCATCCATATCAAGCGGATGTGAAGTCGTATAACGCAGCCGCTCTACACCATCCACCTCTGCTAAATGATGCAATAACCGGCCAAGACCCCAATTTTTGCCATCTGGCCCTTCGCCATGATAGGCATTCACATTTTGCCCTAATAAGGTGATCTCTCTTGTACCAGCGGCGACGAGCTTTTTCGCTTCATCAACCACTTGCGCCACAGAACGAGAGAATTCTGCTCCTCTGGTGTAAGGCACCACACAAAAGGCGCAAAATTTATCGCACCCCTCTTGCACAGATAAGAAGGCAGCAGGTCCTCTATGCGCAACTTCTTCTGGTAGATAGTCAAATTTCACTTCTTCAGGGAAATCTGTATCAATCACCGAGTTTCGCGCGGCAGGGTCTAACTTTGTGATCATCTCTGGTAGGCGATGATAACTTTGAGGCCCGACAACCATATCCACCCATGGTGCACGGCGTGTAATTTCTTCACCCTCAGCTTGGGCCACACAACCAGCGACTGTGATCATCATATCGCGCCCAATTTGATCACGCGCCCGCTCTTTTAATTGCCGCAACCGTCCTAATTCAGAAAAGACTTTTTCAGAAGCTTTTTCACGAATGTGGCACGTGTTCAAAATCACCATATCAGCCTCTTCGGGGGCATGATGCGGCACATAGCCAAGAGGGGCTAACACATCTGTCATCCGATCAGAATCATAGACATTCATCTGACAGCCATAGGTTTTGATATAAAGTTTTTTCATGGATTTTTCAGTTCAACCAAACCGCTACAAAAATAAGTCATAGCCGCCAAGGATGCAGCAAAGTGATAAGCCTTAAAATAACATGAAACAAGATTTTTCACAGCGATAATTCCATGATAAGAGCGTCGATTTTTGGCATTTCTGCGATAATCTTGTCATTTTCATCAACAGATGGCTGGTAATAGCCGATACGCCGGCCGCATTCTTGAAACTGTTGGCGGTGATATAGGGCAAGTGCCGGATGATTATTGGCGGCTACCTCTAGGAATAGGCGCTGGTGTCCTTGGTCTCTGACAAAATCTATCACATGACCAAGCAATGCTGTGCCATATCCTTGATTTTGAAAGGCCCCCGCAACGGCAATTTCAATAATCTCAGCCTCGTCTCCTGACAGGGATAGCAAACATCCCGCCTGAAACTCTGCTCCGTTTGATGGCGGGTTGGAAAGGCTCAGGAAATGATAAGCTGGCTTTTGGAAGAAGCGGGTAAAGGATGTCGCAGGAAAGGCACCATAGCCATATTTATCAAGAAAACGCGCCACTTCTAAGAGCGCCTCAGGCGCGGCTTTTGATAAGGCTAGATGACCCCGCCTCACTTTATACCTGCTTGTGATGCTTTTGACGGCCCTAATTTTGGCGCGGCGACATAAAGCGGTTCCAAAGGCTGCGGATGCTCACCCTTTTGATAATCATGCCAACAGCTCAGCGCAATATCGATAGCTGTCATATCGATAGCTATGGCAGCTGCAGGGGATGATAACTCTGAGGGGGGGATGGCAATCATCGCGTCTGCCAGGCCTAATTCTTGGCAATGGGCTTCAAGCGCATCTGGCATAATTTCCGTAATGGCAGAAACTGGTGCCCCTTTTTCATCAAACCCTTGTGTAAAATAGGGACCGCGTCTGGTATCGGCACATGACAGCACCCGCTGACCAGGATACTGCCTCAAACTTGCCAATGCCCGCGCACGAAGGCCATTTACACCCCATCCGATAAGACCACCAGCCAAGGTGAAACCTTTCGCAGCCGCCAAGCAAACGCGCAACCCTGTGAAAGAGCCTGGCCCGACACCTGCCGCGATATGCGTGATATCTGAAAAAGATAAGGGTGATGAATCAACCATCTCAGCTGCCATATCAACGAAGCTTGCCGCATGACCATGTCGTGCCCGTAGGACACGGTCATCAAGGATGACCCCGTCTTGGCAGAGAGCCACAGACGCATGGTCACCACTTGCCTCAAGCGCAAGAATGTTGATGGATGAGTGATTTTTATCTAGCAGCGAACTTGTCATACTGTATGATGTACTCAGCCAAGCGGCGTGGGTCAAAATATTATTCACAGCTTGCGCCACGGCAGCAGATATCATTTCAGAGCATAAAAACGGGAACTGGCAATGCGTGTGATACTCTCTTTCTATCGAATGGTTTTGGTATTGTTGGGAACAAGCATCCTGATGATGACTGGCATAAGCTATAGCGCGATGGCACAAGATAAAGAGATGGTCTCACATGCGAGTGTGATCATGTATCATCGCTTTAATGAACAACGCTATCCCTCAACCAACACCACCTTAGAGCAACTCGAAACACATATTGCCTATTTGCAAGAGGGCGGCTTTCATGTGATGTCCTTGCCAGACATTATCTATGCATTTCAATCAGGACAGAAAGTGCCAGATAAGACCGTCGCCATCACCATTGATGATGCCTATCTGTCTGTGTATGAACATGGCTGGCCACGCTTTGAAGCGGCTGGGTTTCCTATCACGCTATTCATTGCCACAGACCCGATTGATAGAGGCTTGCGTGGCTATATGGATTGGGATCAAATCAGAGAGTTGCAAGCCAAAGGCGTGACTATCGGCTCACAAACCAAAAGCCATCCTCATATGCACCGCATTAGCGATGAGGCAGTGCGCGAAGAGCTGTCATACTCTAATGAACGTTTTCTTGCTGAATTAGGCCTGCGCCCTGACTTATTTGCCTATCCTTATGGTGAATATAGCCTGTCTGTGATTGAGCACGTCAAAGCAGCTGGCTTCATTGCGGCCTTTGGGCAGAATTCAGGTATTATGCATGCTGATGATTTGACCTTTGAGTTACCACGCTTTGCCTTTAATGAGACCTATGGTGATATCCAAAGATTAGAACTTGCCGCTAATGGTTTGCCGTTAAAAGTCACTGATATCACACCAGCTGATATGGTGATTACGCAAAACCCACCACTTTATGGCTTTACGCTTGATGACGCGATGGAACCAAAAGGCCAGCTGCGCTGTTTTTCATCTAAATATGGTAAATTAGATGTCTCATTATTGGGACAACGCGCTGAGATACGTCTGCCAGGACCATTAGATGGCCCTCGCTTCCGCATTAACTGTACTATGCCAGGACAAGATGGCAGATGGCGCTGGTTTGGGCGGCAATTCCTTACCAAATAATCCACCTAGCTTTGGCTAGCTAGGATATGGTTTTCATAGATATCAAAGCGATTCTGCAAAATCATAGCGCGCAAAATATAGACATATTTTTCACCTGTCTCTGCATAGGGTGTCAAATAGGCGGCTAAATCCATCCCTGTGACAGGCTGCTCATTTGCGATGAGGGCTGCCCGCGCATCTCGTAATGGCGCATAAGCATAATGCGTGTTGAGATTATGCATATAGGCAACGATAGAATCATAAATTGAAGGGAATGAGCGAATGACAGCGCGGCTATTAGAGGCATCTAGTGGCTTCATGCCCGCATCTTCAGACCAGGCCCACTGACCAAAAAGAGCATTGCCTTCGCGCGCAAACCGAGACAGGCCCCAACCCGATTCTACCGCGGCTTGGGCCAAGGCTAACGAGGGCGGAATCGGCGCGATGCGATGACGTAATTCGGCAATCAGTGCCTCTCTGTCACCTTCAAATTTCCGTAACCGATACAGCGCCTTAAATCGCGCAATCTGGGCCTGATTTTCTGTTTCAATCGCCAATTCCAACGCCGCTTGACGGGCCCGCAATTGGTCATTTGCCTCCAAAATAAGAGGGAGCAATGTTTCAATGAAAGCCTGTTTCCGCTGTGGCACAGTTAAATCACCAAGCTCATCAGGTAATGTCACGGCAAATTGCGGGGCCACTTTGCCTGCTTCATATTGTTTGATAATGCGCCCAGGCGCTGGCAAGGCGCGCGTCGCATAAGATTGGGCAAGCTGCGTCTCGGAATGTTGTGTTCCTGCCTCATTATCCTGACGCGGTTGCTCGTCATCTGAGGAGGATTGATCAGCTACTGCGTTTTCAGTTTGTGCTTGGCCAGAGGTATCGGCTGATAATGTTTCAAGACGCTCTTGCAGATAGGCCAGCTCAGCGCGGCTTCCAGCAGATAATTGATTCGTTGCTATGACTTTTTCCAATGCCTCTTGCGCTTGTTTTTCAATCTGCCGTGCTTGTGCTAGCGCACGCAAGGCACGTTGTTCCATCTCATTAGCTGTGATCAGGGCGCTGCGGGCCGATTGTTCTTTGGATTGTGCCAATAATAGAGCCTTTTTAGCATCCTCATCAGCCTTTTGTGCTTGGGCAAAATTATCAATCGCGCGATTAGCTTCTTGTTGCGCAAGCACCAAACCCTCAGATGCTAGAGAGGCACGATTTTCTGCCTCTTCTATGGCTTCTTGGCCGCGTGCATCACGTCGTTTCAATTGCGCGATTTGAGCCTCTAGCAAAGCGATTTCCGCCCGCAAATGAAAGGCTTCCCCATCTATACCCTCACCAACTCTATCTTGATCCGGCATGAGGCGGGGCGGCTTGACAGACAGCGCCAATGGCAAAAGATATAACAGGCCAATGGCCGCAATCAGTGAGGATAAAATCCAAAATTGCAGCCGCTGACCTTTTTTCTTTTGCTCTAGCTCTCTTTGCCGATGCATCCGTTGTGAGGCAGGAGATGGCACCAAACTGTCACCTATGGCGGTTTGGCAAGACACAATATGTGTGGCCTTGCGGGGTTGAGACCAGCCCTTATTTAGGCTGGGCGCACTTCTTTCACTTCAGGGATATAATGGCGTAGCATATTCTCAATCCCCATTTTCAATGTTGCTGTTGAACTTGGGCAGCCTGAGCACGCCCCTTGCATTGATAAGGTTACAATCCCATCTTCAAAATCATGAAAAACGATATCGCCGCCATCCATCGCTACAGCCGGGCGCACACGTGTATCTAGCAAATGTTTAATTTGCTTTACCACATCATCATCATCTTCATCTGAGGCCTCAGTAGCATCAGCTTGCGCCTCGACGACAGGCAAACCAGATGCATAATGCTCCATAATACCGGCAAGAATTGATGGCTTTAACGTGAACCATTCTTGCTGATCTGACTTTGTGACTGTGACAAAATCTGAACCCAAAAAGACCGCTTCGACGCCATCAACTTGAAAGAGACGACGCGCCAAAGGTGAGCGACGTGCCGCATCACTATCAGGAAAATCAGCTGTGCCCTGACCCATAACATCTGTGCCTGGGATAAATTTCAGGGTTGCTGGGTTTGGTGTATCTTCTGTCTGGATAAACATGTTTCATCACCTCGCATTTGTGATTTGCTATTCTATCATAAAGAAGAAGGCAAAATTAGGGAATAGCCGGCCCTTAAATTATCATAATCACTGAGGATTATCGCACAAATCCGACAATCTCTTTGACGTCATCAAGGATAGGACGGGCGATCGCATCTGCTCTCGCTGCGCCTTTGGCAAGCTGATTATCAATCTCGCCAATATCACCAAGTAAACGTCTCATCTCTTCTGATATAGGTGCTATCACCGCAGTTGCAAGCTCAGCCAAAGCAGGCTTAAAAGCACCAAAGCCCTGCCCCCCAAATTCTTGCAAAATTGCGGCTTCACTCTGGCCAGATAGACCAGCATAAATCCCTACGAGATTGCGCGCTTCAGGACGTTCGGCAAGGCCCGCACTCTCTGAGGGAAGGACATCGGCATCTGACTTTGCTTTTTTAATCTTTTGCGCAATCAGGTCGGCATCATCTGTTAAATTAATACGAGACATATCAGATTCGGCTGATTTACTCATTTTAGCGTTACCATCACGCAGTGACATCACCCGTGCCGCTGTCTCTTGAATCTGCGGCTCTGGCAGCGGGAAAAAGTCTGTCTCGAACATAGAATTAAAGGCAGTCGCAATATCTCTTGTAAGCTCAAGATGCTGCTTTTGGTCATCACCAACCGGCACATGTGTTGCCTTATAAGCCAAAATATCAGCCGCCATCAAAACCGGATAACCATAAAGGCCAACCGTGGCATTTTCACGGTTCTTCCCTGCTTTTTCTTTGAACTGGGTCATCCGGTTGAGCCAGCCAAGGCGCGCCACACAATTAAAAATCCACGCTAATTCTGTGTGGCTGCTAACCTGAGATTGATTAAATAAAATAGCTTGTTCTACATCAATCCCAGAGGCAATGAGGCTTGCCGCCACCTCTCTGGTTGATTGCCGCAGAGCAGCTGGATCTTGTGGCACTGTGATCGCATGCAAATCAACGACACAAAAAATAGATTCGAACTCGTTCTGATAGGCCACCCAATTTTTAATGGCGCCCAAATAATTGCCAAGATGAAGATTCCCTGTTGGTTGAACACCAGAGAAAATACGGCCTTTTTTGTTTGTATCGCTCATTTTTTACTCACTTTATTTGTGCGCTTTGCCGGATCAAAGATATGCCCGAGCTTGCGGCTGCTATCATCTGTGTTTTTGGCTGAAAATCAAGTGCTATCCTTACGCCTTGCCGCGCCGGAATAAAAAGGGAGGAATGATACGCATCATCCCAGCTATCGCAAAGAAGCTCACCAACCCGATCATCATAAGGATCAAGAGCTGGATTAAGGCTGATGAAAAGAGGGCATAAGGCAAGGCCGATAGCGTTGATAGGCTCACAGTAAGCGCAACACCCATCACAGCAGAGGCAACGCAAACCAACAAAGGCCCGCGGAAAGCCTGCCATGTGAGACGCTGTTCCCGCAATAAAATGACGCCCATGATGGCAACACTGACCCAAGAGGCAAGACCTGTTGCCAGGGCCAGCCCCACATGGCCTAAGACTGGCATCAATAACAGTGACCCAGATACATTAATGATAATCATCAAAAAGGAAATCTTGGCCACTAAACCCCCTCTTTGAGAGGCGAAAAAGGCGGGCTGAAATGTCTTGTTAATAACAAAGGCAGGCAAACCCACACCATAGGCGGCTAGGGATGCTGCTGCCATGGATACGTCTGTGGCGGTAAAGGCACCATAACCAAACAGGCCCCCAATCACTACCTCGCCAATAATGATAACTGCCACAGCAGCAGGGATAGCAAAGAAACAGCCAATATGAAGGGAATGACCCAAACGATTGGCTACTTCAGCTTTCTTATGCTCTGACTCCAATTTTGAGAGTTGCGGTAATAAGGCTGTGCCAAGCGCGATACCAATCACACCTAGCGGCAATTGCACAATTCTATCTGAATAATAGAGCCATGATATGGCACCAACAGACACTAGCGAGGCTAAAATCATATCAATTAATAAATTGATCTGCAGCCCGCCTGCGCCAAGCGCGGCTGGTATAAAGGCGCGCCACATTTGCCGGCCAGCTGGGCTAATATGAGGGCGGCGCCACGCCAAGGAGGCGTCAATTTTAAAGAGCATCCGCTGCATTAATGCCATTTGACACACCCCGGCCACAAGAACAGCCACCGATAAAGGCAGTGCGAGCCATAAAATATGTGAGGTGGGTGTTGTCGCAAATTGCAGAGCCGGGATAAGTAGCGCCCCACCAATCAGGCAAATATTTAAAATCACAGGTGCCACCGCGCCACCAAAAAACCGCTCATGCGCATTGGTTACAGCTGCCCATAAAGCCACGAGTGATATCATTGGTAAATAGGGGATAGTGATGCGCGCTAAGGCAATCGTTGCATCAAAACGCTCTGGGGTATCCGCAAAACCAGGCGCTAGTACCCAAATGACAAAGGGCATAAAGATTTCAAGGAGTATGACAATGCCAGCAAGGGCCAGAAATAATAGGGTCTGAATCTCAGCCGCCAAGGTGAGGGCGGCCGCACGTCCTGCCTTTTGACGCACCTCTGAGAAAACGGGCAAAAAGGCATTTGTCATCGCCCCATCAGCGGTTAGGCGACGAAATAGGTTAGGCAATTTAAAGGCAACCAGAAAGGCATCCGCAGCAAGTCCAGCCCCTAAGAATTGGGCTAGACAAATATCACGCAGAAAACCCAAAAGGCGAGATAAGGCTGTGAGGCTTCCAATCTGGCGAAAATGCCGATCAAATTTGGCATCACTTTTCTTATGCTCTGCCGCGCGTGCCATTAGCTACCCTATCTCTACTTCCGTGACGACTGACAATAATTTCGCCTTCACCGCTTCGATACCTTTATCTGACTGCATTTGCAGCCCAAAAATATCTTTCACATAAAAGACATCTACTGCTTTTTCGCCATAGGTAGAAACAGAGGCAGATGTAATTTGCAAACCAAGCTGCGCAATATGATAGGTCAGCTGATATAATAGCCCTGGCCTGTCTCTGCCATTCACTTCAATCACTGTATGAGATTTTGAGCGCTTATTCGTCACAATCACACGAGGTGATACAGAGAGCGCCCGCAAGCGGGCAGGCTGGCTTTGCCATTTTTTCTCTAGCGCAATATGCAAATTCATTTCACCCATCAATGCTTGTTCAATGCGATTTGTGAGCATCTGTAATTTCGCTTGATTTGTAACGGCTTGCCTATCATCTGTTTGCAGGCGGAACTGATCAAGAATTGTCCCGTCTTTGCGCGTGTTAATCCTCGCAGATACAATTGTCATCTGGCTAAGCGCAACCGCGCCGGCAATGCGAGAAAATAGCCCAGGGTGATCTTGCGCCATAATCGTCATAATGGTGGTGCGGCTTGTCTCATCTATCTCATAATGAATGGATAAGGGGGTATCTTGCGCTTGAAAAGCGGCGATAAGATGGGCATGTGCCTGGTGCGTTTTGGTATCAAACGCCGTCCAATAGGAGGGATAGAATAAGGCAGCATACTGATCAAAACGCGCCTCATCCCAGCCTTCTGTCTCAGCTAGATAAATTTGGGCTTCATACATGGCTTGCCCCGCTGCCGCACGCGCCACCTCTGCCGGCGCAGCACCCCCAATAACAGCCTCTGAACGCCAATATAAATCGCGCATCAAGCTGGCTTTCCAGCCATTCCAAATATCAGGGCCCACGGCCCGAATATCGGCCACTGTCAAAATCAACAGGCATTTTAGTCGCTCTGGTGATTGCACCATATCAACAAAATCTGAGATCGTTTTGGGATCATTGAGATCATAGCGGAAGGCAATCTTGCTCATCAGCAAATGCTGTTCAATCAGCCAGACCACCATGTCTGTTTCATCAGCATCTAAGCCCAATTCAGGACATAATATTGTGGCGACCTCTGCCCCTAAAATAGAATGATCACCGCCACGCCCTTTCGCAATATCATGAAGCAATATCGCGACATAAAGCGCCCGTCGTGAGGAAATCTTCGAAAATAAGTCACAGGCCAGCGGTGCCTCATCAGCAATCGCGCCAGCTTCAATGGCATGCATGATACCAACGGCTTTAATGGTATGCTCATCAACGGTATAGCTATGATACATATCAAATTGCATCATACCGACAATCCGCCCAAAATCAGGCATATATTTCGATAAAAACCCACTTTCATTCATCAAACGCAATACCCGTTCCGGGCTTGTCTTGTGACCCAAAATATCAAGGAAATAGCGATGAATATCAGCTGTCCAAAGATCAGCATGAGATAGACGATTTGTCCCTCTGGTGAGACGTTTAAAACTATCGGGATGAATATCGAGATTTAAGGTTTGGGCGTAATAGAATATCTGAATACAGCGCACCGGATCTTGATGAAACATCAAATCAGATGGCAAATGGAGGCGGCCATTACGCAAGGTAAAAGGCCCTGTTTGATAAGAGAGCCGCGCTACCCCGGCCTCTAAAATGCGAGATAGTGAAAAGGCAGATTTCACATCAAATTCATCTTCAATCGCCGCACAGAAAATACGTGTCAAATTCCCTACCTGCCGCGCCGCCAGGTAATAGCGCTTCATAAACCGCTCAACATCTCGCAAACCGCCACGCGATACAAACCCCATTTTCGGCGCAATATCTATTTGTGCATCAAAGGCAAGCCTATCATCACCACGCCTAGCCCGCAGATGGAGGAAACAGCGCACTGTCCATAAAAAACGTTGCGAAGCGGCAAACGCACGCGCCTCAGAGACACGAATGATGCCTTGTTCAAAAATGGCCATAATATCAGCTTTGCGATACGCAAATTTGGCAATCCAAAACAAGGTGTGAAGGTCACGCAAGCCCCCCTTACCTTCTTTCACCTGTGGTTCAACCACATAACGCGTGCCGCCATGTGATTGATGGCGCGTATCACGCTCTGCCAATTTTTCAGTTACAAAATCAAGTGGGTTGGCGGCTTGAATAGCCTTTTGCAACGCTGATTCCAGCTGCTGATATAGGCCCTCATCTCCTGTGATAAATCGGATCTCTAATAATGAGGTCATGATCGTAATATCTGCCTTGGCGGCGCGCATATTTTGGCGCACAGACCGTGTGGCATGGCCCACTTTGAGCCCCAGATCCCATAATAAATAGAGACATGTTTCTATTTCTTCAGCGCTTTCTGGTGATTCTGCTTTTTCCTGAAGAAACAGCAAATCAATATCTGAAAAGGGCGCGAGCTCACCACGCCCATAGCCCCCTGTGGCGCATAAGGACCAGCTTGCGGCAAAGGATTGTCTTTTGGGATATAATTTGGCGAAATAAGGGGCGGCCACATGATGAACCAAGATCGTCAATAGCCGGTCCATAGAAAGCGCATGCGCCCCGACATAACGGGCCCCATCATGCGTCTGGTCGAGATCAACAGCTAACCTATCTCTTATCTCTGTCAGCGCCTCTTTAAGATGGGCGAGCGCCTTCGTCCGGAAGGCAGGGGCTTTTGATTCTTCGGCATCTGCCTGTTGTAACTTGGCGCATAAGCCAGGCTCATCAAACGCAATCGCTTGTCGCTGTCTGGCGGCTTCATAAGGGTTTAGCCAGCCTTGCCACAGGGATTGCGGCGATGGTTGCATGTGGTCTGGCGGTGTATCAAGCATCTCGCTCTCAGTTCTTCACTCTAGGGGAAAGCCTAATCTTTGGCTGTCTCTGTTAACTCATATAACATATCTAATGCTTGCCGCGCGGTTAAATCATCTGGCCGTATTTCACGCAACCTTGTTACAACCTCATGGTCAGGCTTGGCGTCTGCAACAGGCGCTTGCGCGGCAAATAGTGGTAGGCTCTGTAAGGTTTCGCGCGGGTTATGAAGCGCGTCTGCTTTGCCTGATTCAAGCCTATCCAAAATATCCTGAGCGCGGGCAATGACAGCCTCTGGCAACCCGGCCAAACGCGCCACATGAACCCCATAAGATCGGCTCGCAGCCCCGGCAGCCACCTTATGTAAAAATAGGATATCATTTTGCCACTCTTTGACTTCCATCGTACAGGGATAGAGACGATCTAAGCTATCTTTCAGCGCGATCAATTCATGGTAATGTGTAGCAAATAATGTGCGACATTGGCTGACATTATGCAGATATTCCAAACAGGCATGGGCAATCGATAACCCATCAAATGTAGCTGTCCCACGACCAATTTCATCCAATATCACAAGTGAGCGATCTGTGGCTTGATTTAAGATGGTTGCGGTTTCTACCATCTCCACCATAAAGGTCGATTGCCCGCGTGCGAGGTCATCTGAGGCGCCCACGCGGCTATAACATTTATCAATAATTCCGATATGAGCGGATTCTGCAGGGACAAAAATACCAGCCTGTGCCAAGATAGCGATCAATGCATTTTGTCGTAAAAAGGTCGATTTACCAGCCATATTTGGGCCTGTCAGGAGCCAGAGCTGATGCGCATCACTCATCTGGCAATCATTGGCCATAAAAGCGGATCCTTTTGCCAGAGCTTGTTCTACGACGGGGTGGCGCCCCGCTTTGATATCAAATTGCCTATCATGACTTAATATAGGGCGCGCATAATCATGCTCTGTTGCCAAACTGGCCGTAGCGATCGCCACATCCAAAGCGGCTAAGGCTTGGCCTGATTGTGAAATGGCATCAGCTGAGTCTGTCATCTGCGCGATCAGATCAGCAAAGATTGCCAATTCCATCGCTAATGCCTTTTCCCCAGCAGATGCGATATCACGTTCCAACTCTGATAATTTTACAGTGGTAAAGCGCACAGATTGTGCGGTGGTCTGACGATGGATAAATTGCTCATCCTGCATTAACAGATCGGCATGAGCTGCACGGACATCAATATGATATCCCAAAACATTATTATGTTTAATCTTCAGGGACGAAATGCCTGTCTGTTCGCTATAATCGGCTTGTAATGCTGCGATCAGACGGCGGCTTTCATCTCGCAAAGCACGCAATTCATCTAATGCAGGACTAAAACCGTCACGCACGAAGCCGCCATCTCTTGCTAATAAGGGCACATCATCAGCAAGCGCCAATTGCACAGGCTCATACAAGGCCAGCGGCGCACAGATCGCATCATTTAAGCCCTGAAATTGCTGTGCAAAATGCGTGGTAAAACCAGTCCCGACTGGCCCCTCCGAGAGACGAAGAAGATGCATTGAAATCTCTTGCGCTAGGGCAAAAAACCGCCTGAGAGATAACAGGTCACGCGGGCCCCCTCGACCAATGGTGATACGCGCTAAACAACGCTCGCTGTCAGGCACTTGCTTTAGCAAAGCAGCGATATCATCTCTGACATCATCCAGTGATACGAAGAGACTTGCCAAATCAAGCCTTTCATTGATTTGCGCAATATCTGTGAGAGGCGCTGAGAGGCGGGATGCAAGAAGACGGGCGCCTGCTGCTGATTTTGTCTTATCGATCGCGCTGAGCAAACTGCCTTTACGCTCACCAGAGAGGTTCTTTGTTAATTCTAAAGAGCGCCTTGTGGCTGGGTCAATTTCCATCAAACCGGTATGCGAGACCACGGTCAAAGGGGCAAGGCGCGGCATTGTTGATATTTGTGTCGCTTGCAAATAGCGAACCAAAGCCCCGGCGGCACTCAACATCGCGCGGCTATAAGCTGAGAGATCAGGGACCTGATCCTGATCATAAAGGGCGCGTAAAGACGCCAGCCCTTCCTGACTATCAAAATAATGATCTGCCTGTGGTGAGATCATGACATTTTGAGACTTTAAGAACAAGGTTAGTGCGGCATCATCAAACCCATCTGGCAAGATGACCTCAGAGGGCTGAAGCCGTGATATCTGCCCCTCTAAACTCTCTCGTGAAACAGCCTGAACAAAAAAATCAGATGTGGACATATCCGCCCAAGCGAGCGCCAATTCATGCCCCGCCTGCGCAATCACAGCCAAGAAGTTATTTTGATCAGGCGCTAAAAGGCCGTCTTCATTCAATGTGCCGGCTGTAACAAGCCGCACAACACCGCGCGGCAAAGGCCCTTTGCCTCCGCGCTTCTTAAAACTCTCAGGATCTTCAGTTTGCTCACAAATGGCGACCTTAAAACCCTGTTTGATTAGCCGCGCCAAATAATTATCCATCGCGTGAACAGGCACACCACACATCGGAATATCGCGCCCTTCAAACTGCCCTCTTTTTGTCAGGGTTAAATTCAAGGCAGCCGCCGCTACTTCCGCATCATGGAAAAACATTTCATAAAAATCACCCATCCGATAAAAGAGAAGAGCCTCCACATAACCTGCTTTAACCTCTAGGAATTGCGCCATCATAGGCGTTAAACCTGGGGCATTAGCAGGGGGAAGAGAGGCGCTTTCAAGAGGGTGAGGTGTAACCATTTGGTTTGTCATTATCTTCTGCAATGTGCTAAAGCTGGATGTAACTGTTACAACTGGCAATCATGCCGCATCATGTCATCAATCATTAACAGACTTTGGAAAAGGATAGTAGGGTAAATGGCGACCGATCCGTCGAGTCTCGACAAAGAAGCACTTCAGTTCCATGCCTCTGGCAGACCTGGTAAGTTAGAAATCACTCCGACCAAACCTTTAACGAGCCAGCGCGACTTGTCTTTGGCCTATTCTCCTGGGGTTGCAGCCCCTTGTTTAGCCATCGAGCAGGACCCAGCAACCTCATATGATTACACCGCCAAAGGCAATTTAGTCGCGGTCATCTCAAATGGGACAGCTGTGCTCGGCTTGGGCAATATTGGCGCCGCTGCCTCAAAGCCTGTGATGGAGGGTAAGGCTGTTTTATTTAAGAAATTCGCTGATATTGATGGCGTTGATTTAGAGTTGGCAACCGAAGATATTGATCGCTTTGTTGATGCGGTATCTTTGCTTGGTCCGTCTTTTGGCGGAATTAACCTCGAAGATATCAAATCACCGGAATGTTTCATCATCGAGCAACGTCTTCGCGAAGTGATGGATATTCCTGTGTTTCATGATGACCAGCATGGCACAGCCATTATTGCTGCTGCTGGTTTGATTAATGCGCTGCATCTGACGGGCCGTGATGTCAAAGATATCAAAATCGTCTCTAATGGGGCAGGTGCCGCCTCTATCGCCTGTGTAGAATTGATTAAGGCGCTTGGCGTGCCTCATCAAAATATCATTCTCACCGACCGTGAAGGTGTCATTTATCAAGGCCGTGAGACCTCTATGAACCAATGGAAGTCTGCGCATGCTGTGAAGACAGAAGCGCGCACCTTGGAAGATGCGATTAAAGGCGCAGATGTGTTCCTTGGCCTGTCTGTTGCTGGCGCTTTGACCCCTGAGATGGTGTCAACCATGGCAGACCGTCCCATTATTTTCGCGATGGCAAATCCTGTTCCAGAGATTATGCCAGATGAAGCTAAGGCTGTGCGCCCTGATGCGATTGTAGCAACAGGCCGGTCTGATTTCCCGAACCAGGTTAATAATGTCCTAGGCTTCCCTTATATTTTCCGAGGCGCGCTTGATGTAAGAGCCACAGCGATTAATGAAGAGATGAAAATTGCGGCGGCCAATGCGATTGCGATGCTCGCTCGTGAAGATGTTCCTGATGAGGTGAGTGCAGCCTATCAAGGGGGCAATTTGCAATATGGCGAAGATTACATTATTCCAGCGCCTTTTGACCCGCGCTTGATTTCGTCAGTCTCTGCCGCAGTGGCACAGGCGGCTATGAGTTCAGGCGTCGCGCAAAAACCAATAGAGGATATCGAGGCCTATAAACGGCAATTATCTGCGCGCCTTGATCCCACAGCGTCATTCTTGCAAGTCATTTATGATGCCATCACACCGGCACGCAAGAAAGTTGTCTTTGCCGAAGGGGAAGAAGAGGTGGCTATTCGTGCTGCCTTGGCATTCCGCAATGCGGGCTATGGAGAACCTATTCTTGTTGGACGCGAACATCGTATTTCCCAGACCATTGAACAGCTTGGTCTAGAAGGGGCAGAAACGATTGAAATCACAAATGCCAAAATCTCTGATCATAATGAAGATTATATCGAGTTCTTATATCAGCGTTTACAAAGACGCGGCATTGTGTATCGTGATTGCCAGCGAATGGTGAATCAGGACCGTCACGTTTTTGCAGCCTGTATGGTTGCCAATGGTCATGCGGATGCAATGGTATCAGGCCTCACGCGAAACTTCCTTTCAACCTTTGAGCATATTACGCGAGTGATTGACCCTGTCGAGGGCGGCAAATTTGTAGCGACATCTATGTTGATCTCAAAAGGCCGGACTGTGTTTATTGGTGATACCTCCATCCATGAAAGACCAAATGGCGAGCAGCTGGCACAAATCGCATCCGCTGTTGCGGACAAGGCCACATCTATGGGTCATGCTGCAAAGGTAGCGTTCCTGTCATTCTCAAATTTCGGCAGTCATGATTCCGAGATCACCACAGCTCCTGCAGATGCTGTCAAAGTATTGGATGGGATGAGTGATGTACCCTTTGAATATGAAGGGGAAATGACAGCTGATGTCGCGCTTGATTATGGCTTGATGAAAACCAGATACCCGTTTAGCCGTCTGACAGATGCCGCCAATATCCTCATTATGCCAGGCCTATATTCAGCGAACATCTCCTTTAAGCTGATGCAGCAATTAGGCGGGGGTTCTGTTATCGGACCTATGATGCTCGGCTCGCGGCATCCCTTCCAAATCGTCCAAATGGGATCATCCGTGAATGATGTGGTCAATGCAGCTGCTTTAGCAGCCTATGAAGCGCTCTAGCGGTAGGCGTCTTACTAGCGAACCTTATGACAGACCGCTTAGGCGGTCTGTTTTTGTAAGGGTGCAATGAGCTGGGGTAAGTTTGCTTCGGGGCGTGCGCCATAATGACAGATAATCTCGCCGGCGCAGGCTGAGGCAATCTCGCCACACAAACGTGCATCACCTTGACGGGCGCGGCCATATAAATAGCCAGCGGCAAATAAATCACCTGCTCCTGTTGTATCTTTCACTTCGGCTAATGGCATGGCAGGAACCTCTGCGATATCACCCTTTTTATAAATCACAGCACCGTCAGCCCCTCTCGTGATGAGTAATGCATCTAAGGTGTCCTGCAAGGCGGTGATAGACTCTGAAGCCGTCTTCCCCGTCAGGGCGCGTACCTCATCTTCATTACAAAAGAGGATTGAGACATGGGCGTCGATAAAGGCAGAGAGCGCATCAAAATGACGCTCAACACACCAGGGGTCTGATAGTGATAAGGCAATCTTGCCTCCTTGCTGGGCAGCAATCTCAGCCACTTTAGCAAATAAAGCAGGACCTTCAGGCGCATCGAATAAATAGCCTTCGAGATAATAAACATCAGCAGCTGGCAGATTATCAAGATGTGAGGGACCCATCTGGATACAAGCGCCTAAAAACGTATTCATTGACCGCACAGCATCTGGGGTCACAAAAATCATTGAGCGTGCTGTTGCCAGACCATCATTGGTTACCTTACCAAGAAAGGTCACACCTGTTTGTTCAACAGAGGCAATGAATTCTTCACCAAGGCTATCTTCAGCGACTTCACCAACATAGCCAGACTGCCCTCCCAGCAATGCAAAACCCACAGCAGAATTTGCCGCTGAGCCGCCTGCCATTTTCGTCGCATCTGTCATCTGAGACGACAAATGAACGGCACGATCTTCATCAATGAGATTCATGGCCCCTTTTTCGATGTGATTATCAGTTAAAAAGCTATCTTGGCCTGTGGCCACCATATCTACGATTGCATTGCCAACAAAAATTGCTTCTAACGCCATAATTCTCACACCTTTTTACGCCTTTGTCAGAGCCACCCTAGGCAGATGGGTGAAGTGAGTAAAGAAAAATATCTTCGCACTTGTCTTCATAAACCATTGCCCCCATAACTATGGCACAGTGATAGATAAGGGTCAGATTGAGCGTTTTGATGATGCGGGCAATATTACTAGGGATAGCGTTGATAGGATTGGCGGCCTGTGTACCAGAGCAACAAAAGCTGATTGTGACGCCAGACCCTGCCGAAATATCTGAGAATAAAACAGTAATGCCCAAGGCACAGCTGCCAGAGACCACACAACAAAAGTCAGCGCCTGAAACCACGTCTTTGCCACGTGTAACAGTCTTACCAGACCCGCCGAAACCACAAGAAGAGACCGTTGACACCACGCAGCTTCAACGTGTGACGGTCCTGCCAGACCCGCCAAAGCCCGCCCCGATTGTGCCGCTTAATCCCTATCAATTTAACGGCCGGCCTTTATCTGAGATTGCCGCGCGCCTTGGCATAGCAGACCGCCAATTCAGTGAACAAGGCATGATGATACAGCATTATTATATGCCGATGTGCCATATGCTATTAATTGTGGATGAAACAGGGACGGGTCCTGTCATCCTGCATATTGATGTGCGGCCGTCAAAACTTGGTTCACTTTTGGAAGAAGAGGCGTGCTTTACGCAAATTGGCGCACGTGCTGATGCGTTTCACGATAGTGGGCGTTAGGCGGCTAGACTGTTTTAGCCTTATACAGACATAAATCAGCTATGGCACAAGCGCCACAATCAGGCTTGCGTGCTTTACACACATAGCGGCCATGCAAAATCATCCAATGATGTGCGCCCTTTTGCCATTGTTTTGGTACACGGCGCAATAATTCCTTTTCCACTATGACAACATCCTTGCCAGGCGCAATGCCTGTACGATTACCGAGACGGAAAATATGCGTATCAACAGCGATAGTCGGATGACCAAAGGCTTCGTTCAGCACTACATTTGCGGTTTTGCGCCCCACCCCTGGCAAAGCTTCTAGCGCCTCTCTATCCTCTGGCACCTGACTATTATGGTCAGCAATCAAAATCTCTGAGAGCGCCAACACATTTTTGGCTTTCATGTTAAATAAGCCGATGGTTTTAATATGTTCTTTGATACCACCTAAGCCAAGCGCGACCATTTTTTCTGGCGTATCAGCGATTTTAAAGAGTGATTTTGTCGCTTTATTCACACCAACATCAGTGGCTTGCGCTGATAAGGCCACAGCGACTAAAAGCGTGTAAGGATTGGTAAATTCAAGTTCTGTTTGCGGATTAGGATTGACCTTGGATAGCCGCGCAAACACTTCATCAATATCAGCTAGCTTCATTTTTCGTGACATAGGTAACTCTCTTAATCCAAAGGCTTTGCGCTTTTATTATGCAGTGACTGGTCCAATCTTGCGTACTTCCTATATAGAGACAAGAGAGAAAGTAACCAGATAGGCCCATGACACATTATCATGCCTCCCCTCATGCTTTGAGTGATATCATCACCCTATGGCCTCATCGCTCGCTGAGCCAGCGTGGCTTTTTAATCGTTATGGCCGCGATTGCCACCTTATGCTTTATCGTAGGTACCGGGTTTTTCCTACTTGGCGCCTGGCCTGTCATTGGGTTTTTGGGGCTTGAATTTGTCGCTGTTTATTTGGCCTTTCACTATAATTATCGCGCTGCGAGGGCGCATGAGCAGCTTTTGATCCATGAAAAAGGGGTCGATATCATCCGCATTTCGCCAAAAGGCACCCAAGATCATATCACGCTACCGTCACTCTGGCTCACGGCAGAAATCATCAAAGGACGCGGACGACGGCGCACGCTAGGTTTGCGCTATCACCGTGAATTTATCGAGATTGGAAGCTTTCTGCCCCCTATTGAGAAGGCCGACCTGCAAAAGCTCATTAATGAGAGACTAGCTGCTGCTCGTCTTGGCCATGCTTAAAGGCCAAGCACATCTTCCATATGATAGAGGCCTGCTGATTTTTGTGTGGCAATAAATCTGGCCGCTGTCAGGGCGCCTCTCGCAAAAATCGCACGTTGATTTGCAATATGTGTAAGCTCTATGCGCTCATCTTCACCAAAAAAGACCACTGAATGTTCACCAGCCACATTACCGCCACGCATAACAGCAAAACCGATATCGCCTTCTTGACGTGCACCCGTAATGCCATCACGTCCGGCATCACGCACCTCATCTAATGACACATTCCGGCCTGCCGCAGCGGCATGACCCAAGGCCAAGGCTGTCCCAGATGGGGCATCAACTTTTTGATTATGATGGGTTTCCACAATTTCAATATCCCATTCAGGGCCTAGGGCTTTTGCTGCTTGCTGAACCAACTTTAGCAGCAAATTCACCCCGATTGAGGTATTTGCGCAATAGAGAATGGGAATATGAGCTGCTGCCTTTTCAATCTCTGCCTCTTGTGCCTCTGATAGGCCTGTCGTGCCAATCACAAGGGCTTGACCAGCAGCTGTCGCAGCCTCAAGCAATGCCATGGTTCCCTCAGGGCGAGAGAAATCAATAATCACATCCGCACCCGCCAATTCAGCTGGCGTTGCCACAATCTGGCCCGAACCGAATGACTCACCGATGGCAGGGCTACCTACATATTCAAGACCACCAACAATCTCAATATCACTGGCTTGGTTAGCTGTCTGTGCAATCATTTGGCCCATGCGGCCCTTGGCCCCTGATAGGGCACATGAAATCTTGGTCATCCTCTGCACTTCTTTCTATTCTGATTGCCTTACAACTTGCCTGACACACCCTAACAAGGGCGAGGCCTCTTTTGCAAAAGATAAGTTAAAACTCTGGTGCGAGATATGTCTTACGACGCATCATCAAACAAGGTTTTCACACGGTCATACCAACTTTTTGCCTTTGGACTCGTGTCACCTGCGTCTTCGAATTCTTGTAATAATTCTTTCTGGCGCGCTGTTAGGTCTGTTGGCGTTTCAACCTGAATCTCGACAATCTGGTCACCAAATTGGGACCCGCGCAAGGCTGGCATGCCTTTACCACGCATACGGAATTTCCGCCCTGATTGCGTGCCTGCCTCAATCGTCAAACGCGCCATTTTACCAGAGATAGTTGGCACATCAATTGTCCCACCCAAGGCAGCGATTGTCATAGGCAGCGGTACAGAGGTAAATAATCTATCACCATCACGCTCAAAAATATGATGCGGACGGATATTCACAAAAATATAGAGATCGCCTGCTGGCGCACCTCTCGTGCCTGCCTCCCCTTTACCCGACAGACGGATGCGTGTGCCCGTATCAACACCTTTGGGAATATTGACCGACAAGGTTTGTGTTTTATCAAGCCGGCCTTGTCCATGACAATCGCGGCAGGGATCAGAGATGATCTCGCCTTGACCCTGACACGCAGGACAGGTGCGCTCTAAGGTGAAGAAGCCTTGTTGCTGACGCACTTTACCAACGCCGTGACATGTACCACATGAGGTTGGCTCACTGCCTTTAGCTGCCCCTGTCCCGTGACACGTCTCACAACCCGCCGCCACAGTCAGGGTGATATCTTTCTGTGTTCCAGAGAAGGCTTCTTCTAGCGTCACATCCATATCATAGCGCAGATCAGAGCCCTGGCGATTGCCGCCACCTGATTGGCGACCACCAGCGAATTCGTTAAACATCTGATCAAAAATATCAGAGAAACCACCGCCGCCGAAACCGCCACCGCCAAAGCCACCGCCGCCAAAGCCGCCGCCACCACCTTGTTCAAAGGCGGCATGGCCGAGCCTGTCATAAGCAGCCCGCTTCTGGTCATCTTTTAGGACATCATAGGCTTCGGTTGCTTCACGAAACCGTTCCGCTGCTGCCTCATCATCAGGATTACGATCGGGATGATTGGCCATCGCCAATTTCCGGTAGGCTGATTTGATTTGGCGTTCATCGGCATCACGGCCTACACCAAGCACATCATAATAATCTCGTTTTGACATGGCTATCACCCTACCAGCTTGCATTATGGCCAATGCGACACGACAAATATCATCGCATAGCACCCTGCTATCATTGTGAAAAAAGGTTTATGCCTGATTGCCAAGACATAAACCTTTTTGTGATGTTATCGCATGATGTTGCGGTACATCTGTTTCTTTTAGGCCCCTTTGGCCTTGTCATCGTCAACTTCTTCAAATTCAGCATCGACAACGCCATCATCATTTGTGGCACCGCCAGCTGCTGCCTCAGCCATGCCCTCTTCGCCGCCAGCGGCTTGATAGGCGGCTTCACCCATCTTCATCATGGCATTTGACAGAGCTTCGGTCTTGGCTTTGATATCCTCGCTATCATCGCCTTCGAGCGCTGTTTTGACCTCGGCAATCGCCGCTTCAACATCTGATTTCAAAGCACCATCGGCCTTGTCACCTAGCTCAGTTAATGATTTTTCTGCACCATGGACCAAGGCTTCTGCTTGGTTGCGTGTTTCCACTTCTTCACGGCGCTTCTTATCAGCCTCAGCATTGGCTTCGGCATCTTTGATCATATCTTCGATGTCCGTATCCTCAAGGCCACCAGAGGCTTTGATTGAAATGGCTTGCTCTTTGCCTGTCGCTTTATCTTTGGCAGAGACTTTCACAATACCATTGGCATCAATATCGAAAGTCACCTCAATCTGTGGGACACCACGCGGCGCAGGTGCAATACCCTCAAGATTAAACTGTCCAAGTAATTTATTATCTTGTGCCATTTCACGTTCACCCTGGAAGACAGAGATCGTCACAGCTGGCTGATTATCATCTGCTGTTGAGAAAACTTGGCTCTTCTTCGTTGGGATTGTGGTGTTTCTGTCAATCAGACGTGTGAACACACCGCCTAATGTTTCAATCCCCAATGACAATGGTGTGACATCAAGCAACAGAACATCTTTGACATCACCAGTCAAAACGCCAGCTTGAATAGCGGCACCAGAGGCGACAACCTCATCAGGGTTCACACCACGATGTGGCTCTTTGCCGAAGAACTCTGTGACCTTCTCAATGATCTTTGGCATGCGTGTCATACCGCCAACCAAAATCACTTCATCAATTTCCGAGGCGGCAATGCCAGCATCTTTCAACGCTTTGCGGCATGGCTCAAGCGAACGAGCCACCAATGTCTCGACAAGCTGTTCCAATTTGGCACGAGATAGCTTCACATTCAAATGTTTCGGGCCTGACTGGTCAGCCGTGATAAACGGAAGGTTCACCTCTGTTTGCATTGCAGATGACAGCTCAATCTTGGCTTTTTCAGCGGCTTCTTTCAAACGCTGAAGCGCCAATTTATCACCACGCAAATCAATGCCATTCTCTGACTTGAACTCATCAGCAAGGAAATCGATGATGGCTTGGTCAAAATCTTCCCCGCCAAGGAACGTATCGCCATTGGTTGATTTCACCTCAAACACACCATCGCCCACTTCGAGGACAGACACATCGAACGTACCACCACCAAGGTCATAAACCACAATGAGGCCTGATTCCTGCTTCTCTAACCCGTAGGCAAGCGCTGCGGCTGTTGGCTCATTGATGATACGCAACACTTCCAAACCTGCGATTTTACCAGCATCTTTGGTTGCTTGACGTTGGGCATCATTGAAATAAGCCGGGACTGTGATAACAGCCTTATCCACTGTTTCACCAAGATACGCCTCGGCATCTTCTTTCAGCTTACGCAAGATAAAGCTTGAGATTTGGCTTGGTGAATATTCCTGGCCATCAGCCTCAATCCACGCATCACCATTTTTCGCGGCTTTCACCTGATAAGGCACCAAGTCAGAAAAGGCTGCGGTGGCTTTATCATCCGCACGCCGACCAATCAGGCGTTTAACGGCGAAAATTGTCTTTTCAGGATTTGTGACTGCCTGGCGTTTGGCCGCCATACCAATCAGGCGCTCATCACCCTCAGCAAATGCCACCATTGACGGTGTTGTGCGGCCGCCTTCGCTATTTTCAATAACGCGCGCCTCATTGCCATCCATCACAGCAACACAAGAATTTGTTGTGCCTAAGTCAATGCCAATTACACGTCCCATAACTTTCTTCCTTCATTCATCATGATTTGCGCCCTATGCAGCGGGCGACTGCGCCATCTCATTCATGGCGGCTATAAAACTAGTTATTTTACTGCCATCTTATCTCGCATATAAGCGCTGTTTTGCGCGATGCAAGGGGTCAGGCTGCTTTTTCTATTGTCTTACTCAGCGCTCTCTTCAGGGGCTGCTTTTGACACACCAACCATTGCTGGGCGGATCAAACGGTCATGCAGCACATAGCCGGCTTGGGCGACAGATACCACAGTGCCTGGGGCCACATCATTGGTTGGCACCTCAAACATTGCCTGGTGAAGATTATAGTCAAATTTTTCACCTTCAGGATGCACCAGCGTCACACCATGTTTTTCCATGATTTTAGTGACCTCTGAGACTGTCATCTCAAGCCCAATTAAAATATTCTTATAGGTCTCATCTAAGCCGTCACGATCCGCTGGTGCTGATTCCAAAGCACGTTGCAGATTATCGAGCGGCACCGTCAAATCACGAATAAAGCTGAGCGGCCCATATTTATTGGCAGCCTCAACATCACGTTGCGCGCGCTTTTTGGCATTTTCCATTTCAGCAGCGGCACGATAAAGCTGATCCTTATAGTGATCTCTGTCTCTTTCAGCCTGTTCTAGCTCAGATAACTCTTCGTCACCCTCGCCATCTACACCCTCAGTTTCAACAGCCTCTTGACCTTCAGTTTTTACGTCTGTCTGGTCCTCTGCCGCGGCGTCTTGTTTGGTTTCGTCGCTCACAATCATGCCTCACTTTTCAGCTTCTGATCTGGTCTGATCGCCCTGCTGCCATCAACAGAACAACATGCATATGGGGAGCCAGCCCCCTTTTGCCAAGAGGGTTTTAATGATTTTTTCCCTTTTTCCCTAACGTTAACGGAAAATTAATGACTCTTTGCTAGCCTAACAGCTTCTGACAACAGATCATGGGAGGCTATTAGGATGAGAACGCAAGGATCGCGGCGCTTATCTGACAGACAGAGATACCGTTCGGTTCGCCAACACCGCCAGCGCGCGCAACATATGCACGCCATCACAAAATTATCACAAGAAGCCCAGCAACTCGCAGGTAGTGATATTATGATTCACTATCCCGCCTTTGGCGCGACACCGCAGGCAAATGCCACAGCTGAACGCCCCTCGCAAGAGACAGAGCTAGCCGATATTCGCCACGCTGTGCATGAGGCCCAAAGGCAAAGCGCCACCCCCTCAGAGACAGCGTCATCACCGCCTGATGATAATGAGGAGGCACGGAACCACATTCAGGCGCTTATCGCCGCAGAAGTCAAAGCAGCCCTTGAAGAGATGGCACCTCAGATTGTCTCTCACACCCTCATATCGCTGCTATCACAAAAAACAGATAAACCAAGGTCAGATGATGGGTGACTATGTCTGTCCCCATTGCGGCATGGCAGGTCAGCTTGACCCACTTCACGCCCAGCTGCCTCATTGGCCTGTTCTGTGCCATAATTGCTATCGTTTTGGGGAATCTATAGATGCTACAAATCCCCCTTCAGAGATACGGGATATCGAAGATGGTGCAACCGCAACACTAACTTGTCAGGTTTGTCAGTTGACATTGTCTCTACCGCCACAGGCGCGTCATCGGATCGCCCATCATCACAGCCCTCTTTATTGTCCGCAATGTCGTTCCCATTTGCCGCTAGATGACTGGCACCTACCGCCAATCTTATTAGCCGATAAAGAGGAGCCCGCCGTCACGATTATTATCGTGTTGCTAATCATCCTCTTCCTTCTTATTTGTGCGATTTTCCTGCTTACTTACACGGCGCAAGGGCATCTCATCCGTCAGGAGTTTCAAGACTTTATCAGACCCTATTTAGCGGAAATACACATGATTGCAGAGAGAATCTGGATAGTGATGCAAGAGAGCTGGGCAGGGCATCTCAGGTAAAATAACAACTCCCCCAAAAATCACCTTCAGAAGCGGTCTGGTTTTTGCTATGGCTTAGGAAGATTTTGAACTTTTCCGAAACGAGGCTTCCGATGACACAAGCACGCCCTTCCGGCAGAGCAGCTGATGAGTTGCGTCACATTGAAATTATTCCCCATTTTACGAAACATGCCGAAGGGTCTTGCCTTATCAAAGCAGGTGATACGCATGTGCTTGTCACAGCCTCTGTCGAAGAACGCGTACCACCCTTTTTACGGGGCGCCAATCAGGGATGGGTCACAGCTGAATATGGAATGCTACCACGCTCTACCCATAGCCGTATGGATAGAGAATCGGCCAAGGGCAAACAATCAGGCCGCACCTTGGAAATCCAGAGGCTTATTGGCCGTGCCTTGCGGGCCATCATTGACCTAGAAGCCTTGGGTGAGCGTCAAATCAAGATTGATTGTGATGTGATCCAAGCTGATGGCGGTACACGCACTGCTGCGATTACGGGGGCCTGGGTCGCTTTGGCCCTTGCGGTTGAAACCTTGCTTCAAAAAGGTCTTGTGACAAAGAACCCGTTACGTGACCAAGTGGCAGCTATTTCATGCGGCATCCATCATGGTGAAGCTGTGCTTGATCTGGATTATGATGAAGATAGCGAGGCTGACACAGATGCCAATTTTGTGATGACAGCCTCAGGTGGCTTAGTTGAAATTCAAGGCACAGCGGAAAAAACGCCTTTTTCCCGCGCTGAATTGAACCAGCTCATGGATTTAGCCGAACAAGGATGTAACAAGCTATTTGCCGCCCAATTAGACGCGTTTAATCAAGGCCGGTCATAGCGCTAGACCTACCGGCTATTGCCAGAGAGACATCATGGAAAAGACTATTGTTATCGCCAGCCATAACCAAGGCAAAATCAGAGAAATTGGCGCCTTATTGGCACCGCTTGGTTATGATGTGACCTCTGCGGCAGCGCTTGGCTTTGAAGAACCTGAAGAAACAGGGACTACCTATATTGCGAATGCCGAATTAAAAGCGCTTGCCTCTGCCAAAGCGGCAGGGCTTCCGGCGCTGGCAGATGATTCCGGTCTTTCGGTAAAGGCACTAGGCGGCGCGCCTGGCATTTATTCAGCGCGATGGGCAGGTCCTGATAAGGATTTTAACCACGCCATGAAGCGTGTGGCAGATGCCGTTCTATTGTCAGGCACAGCTGATAGATCAGCGGAATTTGTCTGCGCCTTATCGCTAGCGCTCCCTGATGGGAGTGTGACATCCTTTGAAGGACGCGTTGGCGGTACGATCACCTGGCCCATGCGCGGCGATAAGGGATTTGGCTATGACCCGATCTTTACGCCGCTGGGGTATGACATCACCTTTGGAGAAATGGATCCGGATAAGAAACATGCAATGAGCCATCGTGCCCATGCCTTCTCTCAACTTGTGACACATTTGAAAGCGTTGGTGTGACAAGCTTATCAGCATCTCCCTTGGCGCAAGCCTCAGAGGCTGGTTTTGGGCTCTATGTCCATTGGCCTTTTTGCCGTGCCAAATGCCCCTATTGTGACTTTAATTCACATGTGGTGCAGACTATTGATGAAGAGGCGTGGCGGCAGGCCCTACTGACAGATCTGGACCACTCTCTTCGCCAAATGACAGAGGCAGGGGGGACGATAGGTCCGCTCTCTTCGATTTTCTTTGGCGGCGGAACACCCTCTCTTATGCCGCCTCATATTATCTCAGACATCATTGAAAGGGCCGTCAGCTTATGTGGCGCCACAGATGATTGTGAGATCACAGCAGAAGCCAACCCGACCTCTACCGAAACAGCAACGTTGCGGGCATTCCGTGATGCTGGGATTAATCGTGTCTCCCTCGGTATACAAGCCTTAGATGATGAGGCATTACGGTTTTTGGGACGAGACCATTCTGCCACCGAAGCCTTAGCCGCTCTTGGCCAAGCGCGTGATTTATTTGACCGTGTCTCTTTTGATTTGATCTATGGACGGGTCGGGCAGACCGCTACTGACTGGGAAGCAGAACTCACAACCGCCTTATCATTTGACCTTGACCATCTCTCTTTATATCAATTGACGATTGAACAAGGTACGCAATTTTATACCCGTCATCGCAAGGGTGAAACTCTGAGCCTATCAGATGATGATATGGCCACCTTATATGAGATGACAGGTGACATTACAAAACAAGCTGGCTTGTCACATTATGAGGTATCTAATTATGCCAAAGAGGGGGCCCAAAGCCGTCATAACCTCATCTATTGGCAAACAGGTGACTGGCTTGGCATCGGCCCTGGTGCCACAGGTCGCTATCGCGGGGACGGTCAACGCCATGAGATTGTCAAACGACGCTCTCCCTCAGCCTATTTGCAACAAATCAAAGAGACAGGCCATGCGATTGATAGCCAATATCAAGAAACCAAAGAGGGCTATTTCGAAGAAATTATGATGATGGGGATGAGGCTCAAAAATGGTGTGCCTCTTAGTCGCTTGCAAGCGCATCTTGGCCTGACATCTTGGCCATTTGCGCCAGATCTGGTCAGCCCATTAACCGAAGCGGGCTGGCTAACAATCACGGATGATGTGTGCCGCGCATCCGATGAAGGGCGCTTGCGTCTTAATTATCTGCTAGGTCGGCTTTTGGCATCAGAGGCTTAGCGACCAGCGCGCCCTTTTCAATGATGTAGCTGTTATAGCTCCGATAATTCACACCTGAGGGTAGTAATTTAAAAGTCCCTGTGTAGCCCGAAAAGCCTTGGTCAGTTACAAGCGCAGATAAAAGGGGTGCTTCAATGCCGCCCTTTTGCTGGCCTTCACTTTCACCTGATTTATCAAGACCTTGTAAAGCCACAGCCATCACATCAAATCCGAGCTGGCCAAGAAAGGAGGGCATCGTATCAAAAAGGGCATCATGACGCTGGGCAAAAGCGCTTGTTAAGTCTGGCGCAATCGTAGTGATGAAGGCGCCTTGCAAGGATGGTTCACTGACCAGAGCTGGGTTCGCCCATAAATCTGTCCCTAGAAATAAGGCTCTATCTGGCCCTAAATCATAATAAGCCAAGAGCGGGGCGATGCGCAGCACAAAGCTGCTATCACCAGCGATGTAAACCGCATCATAAGGCACTGGCTTATCGTCTAATATTTCACCGTCTTCCAAAGGCACATAGCGCGCGAAGGATTTTATCTGAGGCACGAGCCTATCATCATCTGATAGCATCTCGGCTGAAATGGTGCGCACATGTGATGGCGTCATGCCAAACGCCGTTAGGCGGTCAATCATATGGCCTGTCATTTGTTGGCCATAAGCATTATCCTGCGCTAAAATTGCAAAATCCTCATAGCCCGCTGATAGAGCCGCCCCAAGACCTAAATCTAGTTGTTGTTCGGGAATAGCGCCTGTGATGAATAAACCAGGGCGGGCGATATTTTGATTATTCGATAGCGATAAAATAGGAATATCTTGATCAGCGAGCAACTGATGTAAGCGTGCCGCTCTTTCACTAAAAAGAGGGCCAATAATCACATCAATCTCTGCTTCAATCACTTGGGCGGCAAGCTCTTCCAACGCTTGTTCACTGTCAAAATAAATCACACGGCTATCGGCCGGCGCAATCTGGAAATAGGCAAGCAAGAGACCATCACGAATAGCGTCACCAAAAGGCTTAGCCTGTCCTGTTTGCGGTAAAAATACACCAATATGATGAACGCCCTCTGGCTTTTTAGGTAGCTCATACGGCGCAGATGGGGCGTCAGGTTTCGCCCGACCTAACAGCGCCAGCGCAGCATCAAGAGCCTCTTTTGCGAGTGCTGGATCTTGTCCTTCAGGAATAACATCTTCTAACGCGGCAGGCGGCAGAGGGTCAGCCGTTTGTTGAGATTGCTCTAATTCCCAAATGATAGACCCCACTAAATCTGAGCTCTCATCTGCATCGGTGGTCGCCGCCTCATCCGTTCGGTCTGATATATTATCTTTGCCAGCCAGCGGCACGGCTTCGGCAAGCGGCGCCTGTTCAGTCCCATTATCAAAAATCTCCTGCTGTGCTGTCTCGTTTGCCGGTGCTTGTGTGGGCTCAAAAACAGGCTGCGAGACAGGAGGGGGCGGGGCACCACACGCTGACAACACCAAGAATCCCGCTATAAGAACGGGTTTTATCAGTGGTTCAGACAGGCACGAGGCCGCAATGGATAAACGTGGCTTCATCTTCATAAAAATCATTATACCCAAAGCAACGAAACTGTTAACTTGAATTCACCATGATGCTGTGTTTTTACGCGTCATGACCCGCTACCTTAGATGATGAAGAGGTCTGGGCGAAGATAATGCTCACTTTAATCTCAACCCCGATTGGTAATTTGGCTGATTTATCACCACGCGCTAAAGAGGCGCTAGCGCAGGCCGATCTCTTAGCTTGTGAAGATACAAGACAGACAAAAAAATTATTATCACTATGTGCGATTGAGACCAAGGCACGGCTTGTCTCATATCATGATCATAATGGGGCTAAAATGCGCCCTCTTATCCTAGAGGCCTTGCGCAAAGGGCAAAAAGTAGGGCTCGTCAGTGATGCTGGGACCCCGCTCATCTCTGATCCAGGCTATAAATTGGTGAAAGAGGTCAAAGCAGACGGCTTCCCTGTCACAGCCACTGCGGGGGCTTGCGCGCCCATATTGGCGTTAATCCTCTCTGGACTGCCAAGTGACCGGTTTCTCTTCCATGGCTTTTTGCCAGATAAGACAAAGCAAGCCACCGCCTTATTGGCAGAAACAAAATCACTGAAGCTGACCTCGCTCTTTTTTGTGAGCCCTAGCAAACTGATCTCTCATTGCCGCCTGATTGCCGAACAATGGGGCGATAGAGAGGCGTGCCTCGTACGGGAATTAACAAAATTGCATGAACAAACCATCCCTGGCACCTTAACCAACTTGGCGGATGGTTTTGAAAAGCAGGGCACACCCAAAGGGGAATTTGTACTAGTCGTAGGACCACCTGACGCGGTGGCAGATTACAGTGAGGCCGAAATTGAAGCCTTATTACAAGACAGATTACAACATATCTCTGTCAAAGATGCCGTTGCCGAAATCGCTAGCCTAACGGGGCAACCGCGAAAAACCATTTATCAAAAAGCCTTAGCAATGACCAAATAATCTGGAAAGACTATGACACATCCCCGCCCTAAACGAAGCTATCAAACGGCAGAATGGCGGGGGCGGCTTGCTGAAATTTATATATTAGTTTTCTTTCTTTTTCAGGGCTATTGGCCACTATATCGGCGTTATCAAACCACATTAGGCGAAATTGACCTCATCCTCAGACGTGGCCACCATCTGGCTTTTATTGAGGTCAAATATCGTCGCCGCTGGCAGGTCAGCTCTTTTCCTCTCAGCCCGCGCTCTCATCAACGCTTTTATCGCGCCTCGGCGTTATTCCTTGCGCATCATCCACGCTATCAGGGCTGTCATATCCAAATGATGCTTGCCATTGTAACGGGTTGGGGGCGCATCAAGATGTGGCGTGATTGCGGCCCGCTCTCGGTTTCTGAATGATAACATGTCTCGCTTGACGCCATCGTGGTAGGGCCTTGGATCGAAAATCTAACTTGTGAGATTTGGGTGAAATAGAGTACAACAAATTCAGTAGAGAATCTCTTACCCTTCGCCGCTTAAAGGAGCTGTTAATATGTCTCGTATCGCCTCTCTTATCACGGCACTTTTGATGACATCAATGCTGGCGCTTTCAGCCTGTGCCCCCGCTATTGTTGGGGTTGGTACGGCCGCTGTGGCAGCCTCATCAACAGAAAAAGGCTTTTCAACCTCTGTGGCAGATGGGGTGATTAAGACAAAATTGGCCGATAAGTTTCTGCGCACAGATGTTGAACTTGTGGAGAAGGTGTCAATTGCTGTGAATGAAGGGGCTGTCTTATTGACAGGCACCATCTCAACACAGGAAAAGAAGATTAATGCCACGCGCCTTGCTTGGGAAATCAAAGGGGTGCGTGAAGTTGTCAATGAAGTGAATGTGACAGATAGCGCCTCGTTAAAAACACGTGCCAAAGATTTTGCTGCTGCTGCGCAATTGCGCCTGAAAATCATTGGTGATGGCGAAGTGTCATCCTTGAATTTCTCTATCGATGTGGTCGATGGCGTTGTGTATCTCTCTGGTGTGGCAGCCTCAGAAGAAGAGAGAGCCCGCATCATTGAATTGGCACAGGAACTGCCTTTCGCAAAGAAAGTGGTTGATTACATCATCTTGTCATCTGACAGACGCGAATAGGGACAAATGTTATGTCTTTGCGCGTCGCACTGCAGATGGACCCTGTAGCGGGGCTTGATATCCGAGGCGATACAAGCTTTGCCTTTGCCCTTGAAGCGCAGGCGCGCGGTCATGCGCTTTTCTATTATCTGCCAACTGAAATGAGCCTCGATGAAGGGCGCCTTATCGCACAGGTCAGACGCCTCACTGTCAGAGATGAGGTAGGCAATCATTTTGATGAAGAAATGCTTGGCATGCAGCCTTTGGATGAAATGGATGTCATCTTAATGCGCCAAGACCCGCCCTTTGATATGGCCTATATCACAGCGACGCATTTGCTCGAACATTTGCCGCCAAGCACGATGGTCGTCAATCATCCAGCCGAAGTGCGCAATGCCCCTGAAAAAATTATGGTGCTTGATTTTCCTGAATTGATGCCACCAACGATGGTTAGCCGCGATAGTGACGCGATTGCGTCTTTCCGTGATCGTCATGGTGATATCATTATCAAGCCGCTTTATGGCAATGGTGGCGCCGGTGTCTTCTTACTACGCGAGGGTGATAAGAATTTTAACGCCTTGCTTGAGATGTTTTTTGAAACCTCGCGGGAACCTGTCATGGTGCAAGCCTATTTGCCAGATGTGACCAAGGGCGATAAGCGCATTATTCTCATTGATGGTAAAGCTGTTGGCGCGATCAATCGTGTCCCAGCCGCAGATGAAGCGCGATCAAATATGCATGTCGGCGGTCAAGCCATGGCCACAGACCTCACAGAACGAGATCAAGAGATATGCGATATTATCGGCCCAGTATTACGTGAACGCGGGCTGTATTTTGTTGGGATTGACGTCATTGGTGACTATTTAACAGAAATCAATGTCACCTCGCCAACCGGTGTGCGTGAATTTGAGCGATTCACAGGTATTTCATTAGCTGCACAGCTATTTGATGTGATTGAAGCCCGTGCCCCTCATCATGACAGCAACCGCATTTTACGATAAGAGATAGCTTCGCTTAAATGCGGCTGTTCAACCTCTGGCGAGGCATCTAAATCAGCAATGGTGCGCGCAACACCTAGGATTTTATGATACGCACGAGCTGAGATGCGAAGTGTTTCCAGATGCGTTTTCAGATAGGTGACAGCTGCGCGGGATAGGCTATCCTCAGCGCTGGCGCGTTTAGTGGCGAAGTGCCGCGCGGCCAAAATGCGATCTCTCATCACAGATGTCGGTTCAGCTTTTTGAGGTGTTATCAGATGATGAGAGGCCAGCTCTGCCACATCAATCATAATGTCAAACCTATCTAGAAGCGGACCTGATAGACGCGCAATATAACTTTTGGCACAGTCAGGCGCGCGGCTACAAGCGCGTCCTGGATCAGATAGATACCCACAACGGCAGGGATTCATCGCCGCCACTAACTGAAAGCGGGCAGGGTATCTGATATGATGATTGGCTCTGGCAATCACCACTTCGCCTGTCTCTAACGGCTGTCGCAATGAATCCAGCGCCACTCGTTGAAATTCAGGCAACTCATCTAAAAATAACACGCCATGATGCGCGAGTGAAATCTCCCCTGGCCGCGCTTTGCTCCCGCCACCCACTAAGGCAGGCATCGAGGCCGAATGATGGGGATCACGATAGGGACGCGCGGTGCGAATACCACTATCACCTGTCTGCAGGGTCAAACCTGCCAGTGATTGTATCATCGTAACCTCTAACGCTTCGTGGCTGGTAAGTGGCGGCAACAACCCTGGTAGCCGGCTGGCAAGCATTGATTTCCCAGCCCCAGGTGGGCCTATCATGAGCAAATGGTGCTGTCCTGCCGCTGTGATTTCCAGCGCTCGTTTGGCGGTTTCTTGGCCTTGCACATCTGCCATATCGGGATAGGGCGGTAGTGGTAGCTTTGTCGGTAGCTCTGGCGAGGCAAGCCATGCTTTGCCTGTCACATGCTGAATCAGAGATAACAGATCGGGCGCTGCCATAATGGGTATCTCGCCTGCCCATCGCGCTTCTTGTCCATTATCATAGGGACAAATTAACGGGTGACCCAGCGCGGCTGCATGTATTGCAGCTGGCAGAATGCCAGAGACAGGGGCAATTTTCCCATCTAGGGATAATTCGCCTAAAATGACTGCCTCTTGGACCATATCAGAGGGGATAACGCCCATAGCGGCTAACAAACCACAGGCAATAGGTAGATCAAAATGCGCACCCTCTTTTGTCACATCTGCTGGTGCGAGATTTACAGCAATGCGTTTGGCAGGGAGTGCCAATCCTATCGACGATAAGGCGGCTCTGATCCGTTCTTTTGATTCTGCCACAGCCTTATCTGCCAGACCGACAATCGCCATCGCTGGCAAGCCATTTGATAAATGCACTTGCACCGCAACAGGAACCGTATCAATCCCGCGATAGGCTAACGTCTGAATGACTGCTTGCATGAGATGAGGGCCCCCAGACTGTGATCATCTCATCTCATGGTAAAAAGGTTAATCTTTTGAAACAACGCGCTTCGTCAGATTGCAGAATAGCTCTTATCTAGCGCGTAGCGGGCCGATGACCTCACCACCTAAAATATGCATATGCAAATGAGGTACTTCCTGACAGCCATGCGCACCACTATTGGCAATGATACGATAGCCGCCTTCTGTCAAACCAGCTTTCGTGGCAGCGCGACCAATCGCGGCAACAAAGGCGGCTTGTTCCTCAGCCGAGGCATGCGCCGCGAAATCTGACATATCTGTATAAGCGCCCTTGGGAATGACAAGGATATGTGTCGGGGCTTGCGGCTGAATATCGTGAAAGGCAAGCGTATGGTCACATTCATCATGTGTCTGGCACGGAATTTCGCCGCGCAGAATTTTGGCGAATATATTTTGATCATCATAGGCCATATTGGTCTCCTGCTTGTGACTTAGGATGTGGTTTTGCGGCTCGCTTTTTCATCATGTCCTGACAGGCCCTGCCGATTTGCAAGGATCGACCAGACATCATCAGGACGCACACCCCCTGCCTGCCAAACAACCAGTAAATGATATAACAGGTCAGCTGATTCAGAGGCCAACTTTGCGCTATCACCTCGCAAGGCCTCAATCAGCACTTCCACAGCTTCTTCACTCACTTTGCGCGCTGGCAATTCTGGAGCGTTCGCGAGAAGGCTTGCAGTATAGCTAGCTTTAGGATCGTCTGAGGCTTTGCCTTGGATGGTTGCAAATAGCGCATCTAAAATATGGGTGCTCTGTGTCATAACTATGCCATCTTATGGTTGCTCTATCACTTACTCTGCCAGACGACGCACAGGGACGCCAGCCTCTTGCATCGCGGCTTTGGCCTCATCAATCGTCATTTGGCCAAAATGGAACACTGAGGCCGCCAAGACGGCAGAGGCATGACCCTCTGTGACAGCGGTGGCAAAATCTTCTGGTTTTCCCGCACCACCAGATGCAATCACAGGGATTGAAACCGCATCAGAGACCGCTCTGGTCAAAGGCAAATCAAACCCATCCTTTGTGCCGTCACCACGCATTGAGGTGAGAAGAATTTCACCTGCGCCTCGTTTTGCCCCTTCTGCAGCCCATGCGACCGCATCGATACCTGTGGCTTTCCGTCCACCATGTGTGAAAACCTCAAACATGCCCTCATCATTGAGACGGGCATCAATGGCCAAGACCACACATTGGGTGCCAAATTTATCCGCGGCACGTGACAATAAATCTGGGTCAGAGACGGCTGAGGAATTCACCGATACTTTATCAGCGCCTGAGAGAAGCATTTTGCGGAAATCTTCGACCTGACGCACGCCGCCCCCAACAGTAAGCGGCATAAAACAATGATCAGCTACCTCGGCAATCACATCATAAATGGCATCACGCCCTTCATGACTGGCCGTAATATCAAGGAAACATAACTCATCTGCCCCAGCGGCATCATAGATTTTTGCCTGTTCTACCGGATCGCCCGCATCCACGAGATTGACGAAATTGACCCCTTTGACCACGCGGCCATCATGTACATCAAGACAGGGAATGACACGGGCATTTAACATGATTTTGCCTCTTCTGCCGCACGAAGCGCCTCAGCGAGATCGAGACGGCCATCATAAATGGCACGGCCTGTGATCACGCCTGCAATCCCTGTTTTGGCATGCGCCAAGCAAGCCGCAATATCACCCATACCAGCGACACCACCTGAGGCGATGATCGGGATAGAGACAGCAGATGCTAATTCTGCCGTGGCTTCGGCATTCACACCTGTTAGCGCGCCGTCCCGTCCAATATCGGTAAAGATGACCGCTGCGACACCACAATCTTCAAACCGTTTGACCAAATCAACGGTTGGGACGTCGGATACATCAAGCCACCCTTCTGCTGCAATCATGCCGCCCTTTGCATCAGCGCCAACGGCAATCTGACCAGGGAAGGCTTTTGCTGCCTCAATCACCAAATCTGGCGAGCGTAAAGCAGCTGTCCCTAGGATCACACGTGCGACACCTGCCTCAAGCCAGCTTTCAATATGAGAGAGCTGTCTGATGCCGCCCCCTAATTGAATTTGAGCGCCTGTATTTAAGATATCAGCTACCGCTTCCTTATTCACACCATTGCCAGCCAAGGCCCCATCTAAATCGACGACATGCACCCAGCGCGCCCCTTGGGCCAAGAACTCAGCCGCCTTCGCCCCTGGATCAGGGGCATAGATGGTCATTTTGTCAAAATCACCATGCAACAGGCGGACGCCCTGCCCATCTTTCAGATCAATCGCGGGATAAATTTCAAAATCCTGAACTGTCATGCTCTTTTACCGAATTTCTTTTGAATAATAATAACCAGGCACATAGTCACCATCGACAAGCGCATAATAAGGATTGGTGCCAACTCGTTGAAAGCCACAGGCTTCAAATGATTGGATCGCTCTTTCTTGTGTCGCCCGCACATCCAGATTCACCACCTGAAAGCCTTGCGATTTCGCTGTATCTGTTGCTTCATCAACCAGCCTTTTTGCCAAACCATGACCACGGGCCCATGGGGCAAGGAAGAAGGTCGTGAGCTGGCAGGCAAAGGCCTGCGCCTCATTATTCCGCGGGGGGCGCAAAATCTGGCATGAACCCGCAATCACCATATCAACTTTACCGACGATCAAGCTACGTTCAGGGATAAGCAGCACCCCACGCCAATAATCTTCAAGGATATTGCGAGGCGGCGGCGCAAGCCATCCGAAACCACCCCCTGCCAAAATCGCTTCTTCTGTGGCATCGCAAATTTCTGATAAATCATTCGCTGATAGCTCTGTCACTGTTTCCAGTGTGGTGCGCGCTTTATCAACAGTGAAATTATCTGAACTCATGGGGCTTTCCTATGGGCGCCATTCGAGAAATCCTGCCAAACAGGCAAGACCTTCCTTTTGGCTCTTTTCTGGGTGAAATTGCGTGCCGATCATCGTATCACGCGCCACAATCGCTGTCACCTCTTGGCCATAATGGGTTGAGGCAATCACCTTATCTGTTTCAACTGCTTCGAAATGATAGCTATGAACAAAATACATCACTGGCGAGGCAGACATATGACGCAACACAGGATGCGAGTGATGAATTGTGACATCATTCCATCCCATATGCGGAATTTTAAGCTGTCCATCGTCAGGCTGCAGGCGTGTCACATCGCCGGCGATCCAATCTAGGCCTGCGACTTTTGTGCCTTCATGGCCTGTTGTCGCCAATAATTGCATGCCAACGCAAATTCCCAGAAACGGTGTCGCTTTGGTAAGAACTTTATCAGCTAATTGCTGTTCCAAATCTTCGACTTGCGCCAAATTGGCCCGACAATCAGCAAAGTGACCTACACCTGGCAAAATAATAGCATCAGCTGCGGCAATCTCTTTCGCGGTTGTGGCCAAAGAGATGTGACAGCTCTCCGATAATGTTGAAGATGCCGCTTTTACAGCATGTAAAACAGAATGCAGATTGCCAGACCCATAATCAATGACGGCGATGTGTCGCATAAGTGTGCTGCCTTATCAAAGGCATAGCATCAAGATGCCATGCCATGTTAGATATGATTATAATGAGCCGCCAAGCGTGCCCTTGGTCGAAGGAATGCGATCAGCCTGTGCCGCATCAATCGCAATAGCTTGCCGTAATGCGCGCGCTAATCCTTTAAAGATGCTTTCCACAATATGATGCGTGTTAATCCCATAGAGATTTTCAACATGCAATGTCACCCCAGCGCCCATCGCAAATGCTTGGAACCATTCACGGAATAATTCGGTTTCCATGCTGCTCAATTTTGGGGCAGGCAACTCTGCCTTCCATACCAAGAAAGGGCGGCCTGATACATCAATTGCAACACGAGATAGGCACTCATCCATAGGTAAATAAGAATGGGCATAACGAGTGATACCTTTGCGATCGCCCAAGGCGTCACGCAAAGCCTGACCAATGGCCCAGCCTGTATCTTCTGTGGTGTGGTGATCATCAATATGCAAGTCACCTTTAGCCTTTAGCGTAATATCTATCAAGCTATGACGTGCCACTTGCTCTAGCATATGGTCAAGAAACCCAATACCTGTTTCAATCTCGGCTTTGCCTGTACCATCTAGTACAAGTGTCACTTCGATATCTGTCTCATTTGTCCGGCGTGTAACGGTCGCTTGTCTCATGTGATATCACCTCATCAGGGGGTGTGATGTGCTGTGTGCGAATATGCCATCTGTTAATTATGTGATGGCACCTCTCATATAAGACATGTCTCTTATCAGTTTTTTTCGCTTTTGCCTAGTTGGAGCTGTTTTTCCAACTCCGCAGATAAGTGCTGACACTGGCTGTCTTCGAGCCTGTCAATATTCAGGGCAAGTAAATTAGCAAGCTGAACGGCTGCGGGGCCCAATGAGGTGGTATTCACCGTTGGTTTGGGGTGCGAATGCGCCGCGGCCTCTTTCAAAGCCTCTGCCTCATCCCATATCAAATCTAAAAAGACACAGATCTGATCGACCAACGCAAAGGAAGGACGCCCTTTTTTGCCATGTTCCAAGGCAGATAAATAAGCTTGGCTGACCCCTAAATAGGTGGCTTGATCATGCAGGGTCAGTTGTTTTTTCTGGCGCCACTGACGCATTAATACGCCAAAGGGTGTCATGAGACATCTCGCTGTCTGCGCAAACGCAAATAGAGGGCGCCACCACCACCATCTTTAGGGCTGGCTTCGGTTAAGGCGAGGACTAGACCACTAAGAGGTGGCTCTTTGATCCAGCTTGGCACCTTGCGGCGCAACACACCTTGGCCCATCGCGCCTTTGCCTGTTATGACTAGCAAAGTGCGAGCCCCAGCACGATGCGCATTTTGAACAAAACTAATTAGGCGCCGATGCGCTATCGCTTCTGTCATGCCATGCAAATCAAGCCTATCATCAATCTCAAACGTGCCTTTGGTCAGCTTGCGCGCCGAAGCACGATCAAACCCGGCGGGGCGGGCTAGTCGTAAATCGGTCGGTGATAGGCTTTGTTTCACTGGCTGTTTCGCTGCCTCAGGCACAGCGGCCGCCGCCACCTTGGCTTTTGGCTTTGGTTTAGCGAGACGCCCTTTGGTCTTAAGCTTGGGCGCTAGCACATCTTCGCGATTAGCAGGGCGAACAGATTTTGTCACCTCAGCCCATAAGGCATCATCATCGCTGTGATCTTGGCCCATAACGTCTTAGTCAGCCTCTGCTGTAGTCTCTACCAATTTCCAGTTCGGATCAGCGATTTGCGTATCACGTTCAAAGGTCCAAATGTCAATCAGAGGGCCTTCAGGGGCGTCTTCATCAACAATTTCACTACCATCTTGTGCCAAGAACTGGCGTGTTTGCTGGCTGACAAATCGCACTGTCACTGAGGCAATCCCATCAACAAGCGCGGCATCGGTAATCCGGGCATCATCAATTTCATGAATTTGGATTGTGAGTGTTTCACCTTCAGCATTACGGACACGGATAGCTTCTGAAAACTCATTGAACAAATCATAGCCTAGCAATCGACGTAATTGGGAGAGATCACCCTCTGCAAAGGCCGAAAGAATCATGGAAAAAGCAGAGGCAGCGCCTTGAAGGAACTGATCTTCTTGGAAGGAAGGGTCTGCTTTCTTAATCGCTGACACCCCTTCACCTGTTAAGGCCTCAGGGCGCAATGGCACGATATTTGTATCATCAGCCGCATCAGAGGCAGGGCGCCGGCGGCTCATCTCTTCGGGTGTTTGCTCATAGCCATCTCTGGTTCCAAGCATGTTGCGCAAACGAAAAATCAGAAAAATCGCAATAACCGCAAATATCAATATATCGACAAAAGGCACTTCAATCCCCATATGTTAGGTGGCGAAACTCAGTTAAGATAAATGACAACGCCTCTGGCAGAACTGATTTGTGTGTTACGCACCATCATCATGCCATATTATTGTTTCTCTCTATAGACATAGGCAGAAAGAGGGAAAAGGGCAAGAAAGCGAGGAAAAAAATGGCGCTCTATGGCTTACTATTATTTATCATCTATGGCTGGGTTGAATTTGAGGCCATGGCCGCAATGGTAGATACCATTGGCGGATTACTCGCATTCCTTGGGATTTTTGCGACCGCAATTGCCGGCATTCAGCTCCTTCGCTCACAATCTGCCATGATGATGGCGCATTTCCGCGCTGATTTAGCAGCTGGTAAAATGAATTCTGATGCCATTGCAGGCTCTTTATCCCTTGTTGTTGGCGCCATTTTGATGGTGTTGCCTGGCTATGTCACAGATGCGATGGGATTATTATGTTTTGTGCCAGGTTTGCGCACGATCATTGGCCACTTTTTAGCCTCTCATATCTCTTTGCGTTCGGCGAGCCGTTTTTCACAGAATCCCTTTAGTCGTAAAGGCTTTACAGGTGGGGGATTCGCGGATGACGACTTTGCGTCAAGGTTTCAAAATAAGACGGATGATAGTGCAGAAAGAGGCGAAGAGGCACCACGCCAGCGGCCCACGCCCTTGTCCCCTGACATCATTGAAGGTGAATTTGAAGAAAAGAAATAAGAAGAGATCTTCTTCCTATCTCTTATTCATGATAGAGATGGGCAACAATTTATGAGCCGGTCTGCCGCTGGGCGGACATATCTAAAAGGATACATATTATGTCTGATGCCACAGAAAATGGGGCGCAAGCCACACAGCAACCAGGCGCGCAGAAAAATCGTCAAGTCGTCATTCACGCGCAATATATCAAAGATTTATCATTTGAGAATCCCAATGCCGTTGCAGCGCTTACGAACCCTGGCCAGCAGCCCAATGTTGAAATTGGTGTGCAAGTGAATGGGCAGAAAATCAATGACGCGCAATATGAGGTCTCATTACAATTAACAGCCAATGCCAAGACAGAGGAAAATCAAATTTTCCTTGTTGATCTGACCTATGCGGGGATTGTCTCTGTGTCTGATGTGGAACCAGATGAAGTTAATCCGCTGATTATGATTGAAGGGCCGCGGCTCCTCTTTCCCTTTGCACGTGCGATCATCAGTAACATCACAAGAGATGGTGGTTTTATGCCACTAAACCTTCAGCCAGTGGATTTTGTGGCAGTGTATCGCCATAGCCTAGAAGCGCAAAAGAAAGCAGCCCAAGCAGCAGAGACACATTAAGTCTCTGATTGCTGGGACCAAATCGGGTCTGATATCGTCTCTAAAAAGGCGTCATGCGCCTCTTTTTCTGCTGGGCTAGCAGCATGCGGACGAGCGGGCCGCAGTGAGCCTGTTTCTATCGTAAAACCTTGCGTCGCAGCAGCGCTTTCATCATGTGTTGCTGTTATCGCTATTTGAGACGCACCCAGCCCCAGATCAGGCTGGCGACCGCCTGTTAATTCAATATAAACTTCTGCCAATAAATCAGCATCAATCAAAGCACCATGCAAATCGCGGTGGCTGTTATCAATTGCAAAGCGGCGACAAAGCGCATCAAGAGACGCTTGTGCACCTGGAAATTTTTTGCGAGCCATCACCAGCGTATCAATTGCTTGATCAGACGGAAGAGGCGCTTTGCCGGCCCATTTCAATTCAGCATTGATAAACCCCATATCAAACGGGGCATTATGGATGATCAATTTATCATTTTGAATAAAGGCTAAGAACTCATCTACAATATCAGTAAAGACAGGTTTATCAGCCAAGAACGCGCCAGATATCCCATGCACACGCTCTGCCTCAACATCAATCTCTCGCTCTGGATTGATATAGAGATGGCACTGTTTCCCTGTCGGCATATGATTAATCAGCTCTAATGCCCCAATTTCAATAATACGATGCCCGTCATCAGGACTTAATCCTGTGGTCTCCGTATCAAGGACAATTTCGCGAACCATATCTGTCATGATCTGCCTTTCTCTGCAAGATGACCTGCCTGAAGCCTTGCAATAAATGGTTTCAGCTGGCGCATCATATGAAAATAACCAAGGCCCGTGGCGATGGCTATATCAGCCCGTTGTTTCTTTTCACATTGTGATAGTTGCGCGGCGAGGATACCGTCTAATTTGGACTCAGTCATGTGTGGCCGAGCCAAAGCTCGTTGTCGCACTAAAAACTCTGGTGCCCAGCTCGTAATGGTGACATCACATAGCGCATCTGTGCCTGTCTCGAATAATAATGGGACATCCAAAATCACAGCTTTTTGATAACGGGCGCGCATCTGTTTGAGGAATTTTGCCCGTGCCTCTGCGACCAGCGGATGAAGCAAGGCTTCTAAGTCACGTCGTTTATCGGGAGAAGCAAAAATAGCCGCTCCCAATGCGGCTCTATCTATTCCTGTCGCAACACTACCAACATCACCAAATCTGTCTAATAATGACGATACAGCCGGTCCTTTGGGACCAATCAGCTGGTGGATAATGGCATCGGCATCACATACCGGAATATGAGCCCGCGCAAACATGCGGGCAATCGTTGATTTACCTGTGGCAATACTGCCTGTGAGGCCAACAATCACCATCGCGTTACACCTGTAACCCATAGGTGAGGCCATGCAATTTTAACTGCGGTAACAAAGCCAATAAGGGGAGCCCCAAAATCGCATAATAATCCCCAAATAGGTCAGCAAAGAGATGAATGCCGGCCCCTTCTAGGAAATAACTTCCTGGGCTGGCGAGCGCATCCTCTTGAATATGGGCAAGATACTGATCAATCTCTGTTTCTGTTAAGTGATGAAACGTCACTTCTGGCCGTGCGATATGGTGCCAAATCCGCTTGCCATTATCAAATAACATCACCGCTGTCACAAGCGTATGGCGTTTACCAGATAGCGCCATAAGCTGTGATTTTGCAGAAGCCAAAGACTCTGGCTTGCCATAAATCTGATCCTCGCACACTAGGAGCTGATCGCTCGCAATCACCATCGCCTCTGGATGAGAAGAGGCGATTTTCTGACCTTTTAATTCTGCGAGTAAGACAGCTATCTCATCAGCGCTGGCGCCTTCGGCTTGTGCTGACTGGCGGATAAGCTCTTCATCGATAGAGGCCGGTAATGCGGTATAGGAAATGCCGGCTTGCTTCAGTAACGCTTGGCGGGCCTGACTTTGTGACGCTAAAATAAGGGGTTTCTGCGGCAAATGCCATAATGCAGTTGTCATGACGATTTCAATTCTTTCGTTTCTTGCCAAATACGGTGCAAATGGATAATTGCAGCAGCTGTCTCTTCCACAGATCGTCTTGTCACATCAATGACAGGCCATTTTTGTTTCGAAAATAAACGGCGCGCTTTTTTCAACTCTTCTTCAATCTCAGCATCATCGGCATAAGCCTCATTACCTTCATCTTGCATCGTGCGAAGACGCGCTTTGCGAATTTGTGATAGACGCCTGACATCAGAGGTTAGACCCACCACAAATAAATCATGCCCCTCAATCGCTTCAAGTGGGAAAGGCACGCCTGGCACAAGGGCATAATTCCCAACAAAATATCCACGATTAGCCAGATACATAGAGGTTGGTGTTTTAGAGGTGCGAGAGACACCAACCAGAAGCATATCAGCACCGCCCATATTAGAGATATTTAAACCATCATCATGCTGTACAGCGAATTCCACTGCTTTCATGCGCTTAAAATATGCCTCATCAAGGCGGTGTTGCGCGCCTGGCTGCTGATTAGCTGTTGTTCCAAGTACCATGCCAATCAGATTCACCACCGGATCCAAGATTGAAAGATGCGGCACGGCAAATTTGACACAAGCGCGCTCTACGGATTTGCGAATGGCAGGATTCACCACAGATAAAAGAAGAAGGCCGCCATGCTTTTCCAATGATTTACTCAAGAGATCAACATGATCTTCTGTGCGGACAAGCGTCCAGATATGTTCTGTCACTTCTGTATTGGGGAACTGTGCAATAGCTGCACGCGCCGCTTGGTGAACTGTTTCACCCGTTGAATCTGAAACGAGATGCACATGCAACATAACGCCAATCCTTTTTGCTTCCCGTAAGGCCATATAGCTATATCATAGCTAGTCCAGATGTGTTTTTCCACAGGCAGAGAGGTTGAGTGGGGAAAAAAGATAGGGTGTTGAATTCATACCCACAGACAACTCTTTTGTGTCGCCTTTATCCCCATGGGTAAAATTGAATTTTCATAAATGCCCTATTATGAGGATAGTAGACAATGAATCGCCCAACTGACTAAAAGAGATAGGAAATGTTTCTGGGGATAAGGCTGGGGAATAATCTTGCACGATACTTATCCCCATGAGATAACCCCTCTAATACAACAAATATATTTATATATATATTATATTGATATTAAGAGATGTGGATATGTTGCTCCTTGACAGCCTAAATGGTCAGAACCTTAAAACACCGCCAATTTGGATTATGCGTCAAGCCGGACGTTACCTCGATGAATATAGAGCCGTAAGAGCCACCACACCCGATTTCATCAGTTTTTGTATGACGCCTGACAAAGCATGCGAAGTAACGTTGCAACCGATTAGACGTTTTGGCTTTGATGCTGCCATTATTTTCTCTGATATTTTAACAGTCCCTTGGGCTATGGAGCGGAATATCCATTTTGTGTCAGGGGAAGGGCCAAAATGTACACCCTTAATGCCAGATGAGGTGATCGATGAGGCACTTGTCACATCAGTCGCTGATAAATGTAAGCCTGTTGGAGAGGCTGTGGCCTTAACAAGGGCAGCTTTACCCCCTGAGACGGCTTTGATCGGCTTTGCAGGGGCACCGTGGACCTTAATGACCTATATGGTCGAAGGGGGCAGTTCGAAAGATTACGCCAAAAGCCGGAATTGGTTATGGGGTGAGAGAAAAGCCACAGCTCGCCTAATCGACCAGCTCATTGACGGGATTGTTCAACTATTAATCATGCAAGCTCAAAATGGTGCCAATGTGTTGATGCTTTTTGATAGCTGGGCAAGCGCCGTCCCCTCAGATTTGCGACCAGAGATTGTTGAGCGTCCGGCACAACGTATTATTGAACAGGTGAGAGCTGCTGGTGTGACAGCACCTTTTATCTGTTTTCCGCGAGGGATTTCTGCTGACCTGCCACGTTTCGCAGATGCTGTTGATTGCCAGGCATTAGCCCTTGACCAAGGGGTATCCCCCCATTTTGCAGCATCCGCCATTCGAAAAGATATTACGTTACAGGGCAATCTTGATCCACAAGCCTTGATTTATGGCGGTGATGCGATGAAACGCTCTGTTGATCATATTTTAGACGCGTTTCATGATAGAGCTCATATCTTCAATCTTGGTCATGGGATCACACCACCAACACCAGTTGATCATGTCCATGAGCTACTAGATTATATTAGGGGAAAATAATGGATTATCAATGGGTTAAGGCGCTTCATCTGATTGCTGTTATGTCCTGGATGGCGGGGTTGCTCTATCTACCTCGTCTATTTGTGTATCATAGTGGGGTGGAAGCTGATGGCGCACGGGCGCAGCTATTTGCTTTGATGGAACGACGGCTCCTCCGAGCGATTATGAATCCCGCAATGATAGCCTCTTATATTTTCGGTATTTGGATGCTTGTGCTGAATCCAGCTTTGCTCAGTGAAGGATGGATGCATGTGAAGTTGGCTGCGATTTTAGGTATGACTTATGCGCATATGAAATTTGCCGGTATGCGTCGGCGATTAGAGCAGGGTGAGGCGCGCGCGGACCGGTATTATCGTATCTGGAATGAAGTACCGACGATCCTGATGATTGTGATTATTATAATGGCCGTTGTTGAGCCATTTTAGGCCTTATAGCCCCTTCATTGACAAATTTTGAAAACAGAGATAGGATTTTCCTACTTCCTATCAGCGCGCGAAGCGCTCATTCCCCAGATTGTCATATTTGTTAGTGTAAGGTGTGGCTATGCATCTCCAAGAATTAAAATCAAAGACTCCCTCA
>CALEYP010000080.1 GCA_937924895.1 uncultured Alphaproteobacteria bacterium | reverse complement strand
GCAAAGGAGAGGCCAGTGGCGCGTATAGCTGGTGTAAATATTCCAACCAAGAAGCGGGTTAAAATCGCTTTAACCTACATTCATGGTATTGGGCCAAATATTGCTAATAATATCTGCTCAAAGGCAGGTATTGAAGATCATCGTCGTGTAAATGATTTGACAGAAGATGAGTTAACAAAAGTACGTGACATCATTGATGAAGATGTACTTGTTGAAGGTGATTTGCGCCGTCAAACATCAATGAATATCAAGCGTTATCTTGATTTGGGCTGCTATAAAGGCCTTCGCCATCGTCGTAATTTGCCAGTTCGTGGTCAGCGCACACATACAAATGCGCGTACACGCAAAGGCCCAGCAAAAGCAATTGCTGGTAAGAAGAAATAGGTTTTTTGAGGTAATATTATGGCAAAACAACCTGCACAAGGCCGTGTCCGTCGCCGCGAACGTAAAAACATTTCAAATGCGATCGCTCATGTGAATTCAACATTCAACAACACAATGATCACTATCACTGATGTGCAAGGGAATACGATCTCTTGGTCATCATCAGGTGCTCTTGGGTTTAAGGGTTCACGTAAATCAACACCATTCGCTGCTCAGATGGCAGCTGAAGATGCGGGACGTAAGGCCGCTGAACATGGTGTAAAGTCAGTTGATGTTGAAGTGCGTGGCCCAGGTTCTGGTCGCGAATCAGCGTTGCGTGCGCTACAGTCAGTTGGTTTTAATGTAACATCAATTAAAGATGTAACACCAATCCCTCACAATGGGTGCCGTCCGCGCAAGCGCCGCCGGGTATAAGCATCTCCTCTGGGGGGAATGGGACCGCTATCACCTCATCGTATGTGATAGCAAATGGACCTGCTCTTAATTTTAGGGGCAGGTCGCACTGTTGAATAAAGGAAGACCACTATGATCGAGAAGAATTGGCAAGAATTACAAAAGCCAGAAAAGATTAGCGTGACGTCATCTGAATATAATCCACGTCAGGCCGTAATCACTGTAGCGCCATTGGAGCGCGGCTTTGGTATCACCCTTGGTAACAGCCTACGTCGTATTCTACTGTCATCTTTGCAAGGCGCGGCTGTGACAGCTGTGCAAATTCAAGGCGTTGTGCATGAGTTTTCATCAATCGCCGGCGTTCGCGAAGATGTGACAGATTTAATTTTGAACATCAAAGGCATTGCGGTTTCAATGGATCAAGAAGGTCCTCGCAAGGTGCGTTTGGCGGCTGAAGGTCCTTTGGCTGTGACAGCTGGCATGATTTCTGAATCGGCTGGTATCGAAATTATGAACCCAGACCATGTTATTTGTCACCTCGATAAGGGTGCTAGCCTGTCAATGGAACTGACAATTAATACAGGTAAAGGCTACGTGCCTGCTGTTCAAAACCGCAGTGAAGATATGCCAATTGGTCTTATCCCTGTGGATGCGATTTTCAGCCCAATTCGCCAGGTGGCATATAAGGTTGAGAATGAGCGTGTTGGTCAAATCACAGACTTTGATAAGCTGCTATTGACGATTGAAACAGATGGGTCAATCACTCCTGAAGATGCCGTTGCTTTTGCGGCACGCATTATGCAAGACCAGCTGCAGACATTCATCAACTTCGAAGAGCCACAGCTTGAAGCTGCGCAAGATGAAGTGGAAGAATTGCCATATAACCGTAACCTTCTTCGCAAGGTTGACGAGTTGGAACTATCAGTTCGCTCTGCCAATTGCCTCAAGAACGATAACATCGTTTACATTGGCGATTTGGTGCAAAAGACCGAATCAGAGATGCTACGGACACCAAACTTTGGCCGTAAGTCACTGAATGAAATTAAAGAAGTGCTCAAAGTCATGAATTTGGAATTGGGTATGGATGTTGAAAATTGGCCGCCTGAAAATATTGAAGAGCTAGCCAAACGTTTGGATGAGCCTTACTAAGGCCAGTAGGAGAGTAAAATGCGTCATCGTATTGCAGGCCGGAAACTTAACCGGACATCAAAACACCGTCAGATGCTGTTCCGTAACATGGCACAGGCATTGATTAAGCATGAGCAAATTGTAACAACTTTGCCAAAAGCAAAAGAACTGCGCCCTGTGATTGAAAAGCTCATCACATTAGGCAAGCGTGGTGATTTGCATGCACGTCGTCAGGCATTCGCAAAGCTTCGTTGCGACGCTATGACAAAGAAGTTATTTGAAGTGCTCGGCCCACGTTATGCAGAGCGTAGTGGTGGTTATGCCCGTGTATTGAAGGCTGGTTACCGCTATGGTGATGCCGCGCCAATGGCTGTGATTGAACTTGTGGATCGCGATGAAGAAGCACGCGGCCAGGATTCAGGACCGGTTCAGGTTGATGACATGGAAGGCGATGTTGTTGAAAGTGCAGCATAAGCAAACCTAATCTAGATTAGTAAAAGCCCCTCCCTTGTGAGGGGCTTTTTTTATGGCTGTGATTCGGTTGGCAACGGAATCTATTGTGATATTCTGCCCACTTCAATACAACCAAAGGTCAAAAAATATAAGCAAAAATGCAATTTATAAAAAAAGTGGTTAACGCACAATCCAATGGAATGAAATAATAAAATAACTAAAATTAACTAATTAATAACAACCAAAACAAGAAAAACGCTTTTCAAAAATTGGTAAACCTGCTTATGGTGAGGTTATCAAAGGGGCGGGATTAAGGAGAAGGTCGCAAAACAAGCCCATTTCGGGCGTAGGCATTAGAAAGGACAAAACCATGACCTATAATTTTGCAACCATTCAATATCTCACTTCCGCAGCAACTGGCCGGCCAGATGGTTGGTACTATGTGGGGTACCAAAAACCTGTATCACAGGCGATAGCAATAGCAGATGTCCCTTGGGATGTGGGCTATGCGACGGTTCTTATCACAGAGACTGCTAACGAGATGACCGTTCTGCCAGCTGATATTGTGGCGAGAGTATCAACCTTGCGATTCGTGCAAGAGTTTGCCAGTGACATCACAATTGAAGCGCCGCACTCATCTTCCATGACAACTATCAATCTTGATGGTCTATCTATTGTGAATGTCACACCGCAAGGAGAGGCTCTTGCCATTGAAGTTATGGATAATCAGAGCCAATCTCGTATCATCACGGTTGAACAGGCCGTTGACACGTTCCAATTCCAATTTGGCACAGGTCGGGTCATGACAGCTGACCAGCTTCGTAGCGCCTATCAGTTCGCTGTTGTTGAGATACCAGACGTGATTGACCTTGATGCACTTGACCATAATTATGCGGATTACTCAGCGGTCAAAAAAGACCTCACGCTAAAGTCAGGTTCGACAAGTGATACGCTCATCACAGGTGTAGGCAATGACACATTGCTGGCAGGTGCTGGTGCAGATATCCTCAAAGGCGGGTCTGGCAATGATACGCTATATGGCGAAGCTGGCGCAGATCGCCTCTATGGTGAGGCTGGTAATGATACGCTCTATGGTGGCGCAGGGAATGACCGTCTCTTCGGTAATCAAGGGGATGACCTCTTCCATTCTGATGCAGGTGATGACCAAATTAATGGCGGATGGGGGCGTGACAGCTTGTCATATGCAGACGAGGTCAAAGCCGTTACTGTTGATATGCAAGCCGGTGTTGCGATGGCCGAATCTGGCACAGATAGCTTTACTTCCATTGAGCATATCATTGGCACAGCCCATAATGATAAGGTCTTTGCTTCAGATGCCGAAGCCTCAGTGTCAGGCGGCGATGGCTATGATGTTGTGTCGTACGAGAAGCTATCACTTATCAATATGAATGACGGCTCAAACCATACTGATGTAGAGCTCGTTATTGGTAGCCGTGGTGGCGATGTGCTTTATGGCTCAGACCAA
>CALEYP010000079.1 GCA_937924895.1 uncultured Alphaproteobacteria bacterium | reverse complement strand
CCCCTATCACGTAACCACAGCTTTATTAATCTTGGAATTTAGCTAGGGCTAAACATGCATTTGTGCCCCCAAAGCCAAAGCTGTTTGACAAGGCAATTTGAATATCTTGGTCATCAAGGCGGCTTGTTGGAATATGGATATTTCCAATCGCCTCATCAGGTGTTTCGATATTCGCAGACCCTGCGATGAAATTATCTTTCATCATCAACAGAGTATAGATGGCTTCTTGTACGCCTGTGGCACCAAGAGAATGGCCTGTTAATGACTTTGTTGAGGTCACGATGGGAAGGTCTTGCTTATCAGTGAAGACTGTTTTGACCGCTTCCAATTCTTTGATGTCACCCACAGGTGTCGATGTACCATGCGCATTGATATAGTTGACAGGAGTTGTGAGGCCTGTGCCATCAAATCCAGCAAGGGCAAGTTCCATACAACGAACCGCGCCTTCACCTGATGGGGCCACCATGTCATGGCCGTCTGAGTTGGCGCCATAGCCAACGATTTCGGCATAGATTTTGGCACCACGTGCTTTGGCATGCTCATAATCTTCAAGAACCAGCATGCCGCCGCCGCCAGCGATCACAAAGCCATCACGATTGGCATCATAGGCACGTGAGGCTTTTTCAGGTGTGTCATTATAATTCGATGACATGGCGCCCATTGCATCAAAGAGCACAGATAATGTCCAATGGAGTTCTTCACCCCCCCCTGCAAACACAATATCTTGCATGCCATAGCGAATCGCATCAGCGCCAGCTGAGATACAATGAGCTGAGGTAGAACAGGCCGATGAAATAGAATAATTCACACCTTTGATCTTAAAGAATGTGGCAATGCAAGCTGAGACTGTCGATGACATACAGCGTGGCACCATATAGGGGCCAACCCGCTTGGGGCCTTTTTCGCGTGTTGTATCGAAAGCGGTCAGCATATTTGCTGTTGAGGGGCCGCCAGAGCCAGCGATGAGGCCAGTCCGTGGGTTTGAGACATCACTCTCTTCCAAGCCGGCATCAGCCACAGCTTGTTCCATCGCTAAGACGGCATAGGCCGCGCCCTCACCCATGAAACGCATCTGTTTACGATCCACATGTTCGGTCACATCCATTTTCACAGACCCTTTGACCTGTGAGCGGAACCCTAATTCAGCATAATCAGGCGCCGCAACGATGCCAGAGCGTCCTGTACGAAGAGATTCAGTGACCTCTTCAGCGTTATTTCCGATAGAGGATACAATCCCCAACCCTGTAATTACCACGCGTCTCATCAGACCTATGCTCCTTCTGCACCAAATAGGCCAACACGGATATCGTTGGCTTCAAATACCACTTCCCCATCACATAAGACACGGCCATCTGCGATACCCATAACTAAGCGGCGCATAATCACACGCTTCATATCAAGTTCGAATGTGACAAGCTTGGCAGTTGGCAGGATCTGACCAGTGAATTTCACTTCGCCAACAGACAGCGCGCGCCCACGGCCCTTGCCGCCTGCCCAACCGAGGTAGAAGCCAACGAGCTGCCAGAGCGCATCCATACCAAGACAACCTGGCATCACAGGGTCACCCTCAAAGTGACACGGGAAGAACCATAGGTCTGGATGAATATCAAATTCTGCTTTGATATGACCTTTGTCAAACGAGCCGCCCGTATCAGCGATTGATGTGATGCGATCACACATCAGCATGGGTGGCATAGGCAATTGCGGGTTACCTTTGCCAAACATCTCGCCCTTAGCGCAAGAAATCAAATCATCATAGCTATAAGAGCTTTGTGGTGTATGTGTCATCATCTCTACCTTTTTCACATAAATCCAATTTTTAAGAGGGGTCGGATAGGGCCCACAAGCCGTTACCCTGTTAACATTAATCAAGCGTCTCTGTCTCGAGGATGCCCCAGATATCATCTCGTCTGACAAATGCACGTACATCATCGCTGGCCACACGGCACCAGCTTGCGTCACATAATTGTAATTCTAAAAGAACGCCTTTCTCAGCTACAGCTAGCACAGGACTTGTCTCATCTGCTTTGGCATGTAGCTTTGTTAGTCGGTTCACGATAAGGGCATTTCGTTTTAAGGTCACGAGCTGGCTATGCACCCATCCTGTCGTATTTTCATGATCAATGACTTTGCGCCAAACATCAAATTCTGCAATGACCTTTAATGGCAGGCCTTTGCGGCGATAGACCCATGATTTGGGATATTCCCTGCCTGGACCAACGCGCATATTCACTTCATCAGATTTGAGTGTCACAAAACGTGGCACGGGCAAGCCAGAGCCTTGCACAACAAGCTTGGCTTCTTGCGCATGTGCTGATGAGATGAACGGTGAGCTGAACAGGCTCGCCATCACAAAAAGAAGACCAAATCCCAAATGGGCTAGCACAATAAAATGCAATCGATGTGACAGACGAAAATCCATGGCACTAAAAAAGCGGATATCTAGCATAAGAGCAACAAAAAAATAGACCTTTTCCAGTTTAGATATTAGGGTATTTTTTACAATCATGCGAGGCTAATTCATCAGCCAAGGAGACTTTTGAGCAAGATGAAACCAAAAATCATTCTGACTAGGCAGCTTCCCGATTCCGTTGAAACAAGAATGCGTGAGCTTTTTAACGCGCAATTGAATGAAACAGATGAGGCTTTCACCAAAGAACAATTGGTTGATGCGGTGAAAAAAGCTGATGTATTGGTGCCAACGGTGACTGATGATATTTCAGCAGATATTATCGCAGAGGCAGGCCCGCAATTAAAGTTAATCGCCTCTTTTGGGGTCGGGGTTGATCATATTGACCTGAAGGCTGCCAAAGAAAAGGGGATCACTGTTACAAATACCCCTGGGGTTTTGACAGAAGATACCGCGGATGTGGTGATGTCTTTGATACTGGCTGTGCCACGTCGTATTGCCGAAGGCGATGTACGGGCACGCTCTGGTCACTGGAAAGGCTGGTCACCAACAGGGATGCTTGGTCGCCGCATTAATGGCAAGCGTCTGGGTATTGTGGGGATGGGTGATATTGGCGAAGCTGTGGCCCGTCGAGCGCGCGGCTTTGGCATGTCTATCCATTATCACAACCGGAAACCGGTTCATCCTGAATTAGAAGCTGAGCTAGAGGCGACATATTGGGAGTCAGTTGATCAGATGCTTCCGCGCATGGATATTGTATCTGTGAATTGTCCCTCTACACCGCAAACGCAAGGCTTGTTATCACGTGAGCGTCTCTCGCTCTTGCAACCACATGCCTATTTGGTCAACACCTCGCGCGGCGATGTCGTTGATGAGGCAGCCTTAATTGACTTGTTGGCGAATAATGGCATTGCTGGGGCAGGACTTGATGTCTATGCCGATGAGCCGCATATTCCCGATGCCTTACGGAAATTGAAAAATACGGTGCTTTTGCCTCATATTGGGTCAGCTACTATCGAGGGCCGTCAGGATATGGGACAAAAAGTCATCATCAATATCCAAACCTTCATTGATGGGCACACCCCGCCTGACCGCGTGGTCGAAGCGATGTTATAGGCGTAAATTTAAGACGATAGCGAAGAACAGGCAGGGCACTCTGCCTGTTTTTTTGTGCGAATGAGTGTGGTGTCATAGGCGAGCCCATCAAAAAGCAGCAGCTGATCTAGCAATAATGCTTCTGAGCCAATCGCGCATTTCATGGCCTCCAACACAGCCTTGCCGCCCATAATTGTGGTAATTGGCCCGGCAATGCCAACGGTGGCACAATTAGGGGCCTGCGCCGCATCAGGCCCAGAGGGAAAGACGCAGGAAAAACACGCGCTTTCCGCCTTATGTGATAAATGCGGAGCAATCACCATTAGCTGGCCTTCAAACCGTATAGCCCCTACAAATATGAGAGGTGTGCGAGAGCGAAGGCATGCCAGGTTCAGGCGTTGTCTGGTTTCGATATTATCGCTCGCATCAATGATTATATCATGCGTTGAAGCCAGCTCGTCTGCTTTGGTGTCATCACAATAATGTGGGTGAGACGTCACTGTGATATGCGGATTTTGTGCAGCAGCGAAGCCAGCAAGAACCTCAGCTTTCGCTAGGCCTATCTGGTCGGGGCGATAGATGAATTGACGATTAAGATTGGTGGCATCAATGACATCATCATCGATAATTGTCAGCGCTCCAAAGCCCGCTGCTGCGGCCAATAAAGCAGCTGGCACGCCAAGGCCACCAGCGCCGATGATACACAGGCGTGTCTTTCGCAAGGCATCTTGGCCATCATCACTAATCTCTGGCAGGATTAGCTGCCTTGCATATCGTTCAATTTCAGTATCGGTCAGACTGGACATATTTAATTATGCTTTGCTTATTTTGTGCCAGTGGAGCCAAAGCCACCTGATCCACGATTTGTGTCATCGAGGTGGCGCGCTTCAAGAATTCTAGCTTGCATGGCTGGGGCTATCACCATTTGGGCAATGCGCATACCATGGGTGATGGTAAAGGGTGTGGGGCCATGATTGATTAAAATGACTTTCACCTCGCCGCGATAATCGGAATCAATCGTGCCGGGGCTATTTAGCACAGTGACACCTGCTTTGAAGGCCAGCCCAGAGCGCGGCCTCACTTGTCCTTCCCAGCCTTGTGGGATCGCCATTTGAAGCCCTGTGGGAATGGCGGCAAATTCTCCGGGTGACAGGATCATCTCCTCCGCTATGGCGGCCATCACATCAAAGCCAGCGGCCCCCTCACTTTGATAGGCGGGAAGTGGTAAGTCAGCCGCATGCGGCAATCTCAACATCTGAATATCTGGTATCATGCGGGGTGACTTTCTGTCTCAAAATAGGCGGCAATTTCGGATGCTAATCTATCAGCTAGCTGTTGTTTTGACGAGAGAGGCCATGATATCTCATTGTGGCCGGTAATAAGGGTTAACTGATTATCATCCGCGCCAAAGACAGGGGCTGCCTCGGTGATATGATTCACAAGGAGCCAATCACATCCTTTGCGCTTACGTTTTGCGCGCGCTGCGCCAAGCGGGTCATCTGTCTCAGCGGCAAATCCAATCACGAGAGGCGGACGGTTTGAAGAGGTACAAATCTCTTTCAAGATATCGGGATTTTCAACCAAATCTAAGTGCGGAGGTGCGGCATTGGCCTCTTTCTTTACTTTTTGATGTCCAGCGCCGCGTACATGCCAATCAGCCACCGCAGCGGTGCAAATCGCAATATCAGCTGGCAGCTGGGCTAGGGTTGCCTCATGCATTTGGCGCGCCGTTTGCACATTGATGCGTGTGACATTTTCTGGACAAGGTAGCGCAGTGGGGCCAGAGATGAGTGTGACCTCAGCGCCAAGCCGTTGGCAGGCCTCTGCAATTGCATAGCCCTGCTTGCCAGATGACCGATTGGAGATAAAGCGCACCCCATCTATCGGCTCTTCGGTGGGACCTGCTGTGAGGAGGACTGATAGACCTGCCAATGGTTTGCCGCCAGGGCTCTTTTGTTCACCATCAAGATGATGCGCCCTTATGGCCGCGACAATATCAACCACATCACTCATGCGCCCAGAGCCAATTTCCCCGCAGGCTGTATCACCGCTGACAGGGCCAATCTGAACAGCCCCTCTGGCCCGCAATGTGGCGCAATTTGTTTGTGTGGCCTCATGGGCCCACATGACAGGGTTCATCGCTGGCACAATATATAAAGGCGCGGTGCTGGCGAGACATAAAGTTGATGCCAAATCATCAGCCAAGCCTAAGGCTAATTTTGCAATAAAATTACCTGTTGCCGGCGCGACGAGGACGAGGTCAGCCTCTCTTGCGAGGCGAATATGCCCCATCTCTTGTTCATCAGTCAGTGAGAATAGTTCAGTGTAAACAGCCTCACCTGTGAGTGCCGAGAGCGACAAAGGCGTGATAAATTCCTCTGCTGATTTGGTCATAACACCGCGCACCTGATAGCCGGCATCTTGCAGGCGCCGTGCCAAATCAAGGGATTTATAAGCGGCAATACCACCGGTGATGATCAGCAAACAGATAGGGGCCTTTGCTGTGTCATTTTGTGAAATATGATGAATGTTTTGACTATTTTGTGAAATAGCGTCATCTAATAAAGCGCGTTTTTTAGCGGGAATTGTCCCTCGTTTCACATAATTAGAGAGAGCGGAAGGGCCCACATTTAATATTTCTTGCAGCGCCTGTCTACCACCAAGAAGGCGCGCATAATCATCAAGGTTGAAAGAATCAGTCATAAGTTACAGTAATTCACAAAAATGTGAAAATAAAGCACCTATTTTCCTAAAATTGTGAATAAATGGTGAATTATAGGCTCGTCACGTGAAATAGGGCCCAAATGACGCCGATGACAGCAGCCCCCATAACAAAGGCCCCTTTCCGAGAGGGCGGCGGCGGTGTGGGCGCTGGTTTCTCCTCTTGTTCCCATTTATCAAGCAAGCGTGGCATAAGGTGGATGAGGCGGCGTAGCTGATGGCGTCCTTCGGCTAGCCAAGTCTCAGGATGCGACTGGTCGGCAATCCATTGGGCGGCAAGAGGGCGCGATAATTGCCACATATCCGCTTTGGGGTTGAGTTGGCGGGCCACACCTTCGGCCATCATCATTGTTTTTTGTAGCAAGTTAAATTGCGTTTGCACTTGGATATCAAAGCGCGTTGAGATTTTGAGAATCTGGCCCATCACTGCGCCAAGTGATACCTCGCCCAAAGGCTTGCCAAGAAGCGGGTCAACAACGGCGCGGATATTCTGGGCAAAATGATGCAAAGGCACATCTGGGCCAATCATACCCGCATCGGCATGAAGTGTTGCCACCTTGTCATAGTCACGGTCAAGAAGTGCGATCATAAGCTGACCTAAAAAGATACGGTCCGCCTTTCCCAAATGTCCCATAATGCCAAAATCAATGGGAACCAATAAACCCTCAGCATCTACAAACACATTACCGGGGTGCATATCACCATGGAAATAACCATCACGAAATACTTGGTTGAAAAAGCTAGAGGCAGCGGCCTCTGTTAGGCTTTCAATATTATGCCCCGCTTGACGGAGGCCGGCGACATCATCAAGACGCAACCCATCAACCCATTCGGTGACCAGCATTGTGGCATGACAATAGCTGAGATGCATTTTCGGAATACGGATGCCAGCATCTCCGGCCATATTATCACCAAGCTTTGCCCCTGCGGCTGCTTCCATACGCAAATCAAGTTCAATATCGCAAATCACTTCAAACTGACGTACTGCTTCAATCAGCCGTAACCTGGCAAGAGCCGGTGAGAGGCGCTCTGCAATATGCGCCATCGCAAGAAAGAAATCTGTATCTTTGCGCATCTGCGTCTCAATATGAGGGCGCAGGATTTTGACAGCCACTGGCTGACCATCTGGCAGAACAGCCTTATGAACCTGCGCGATAGATGCCGCAGCAACAGGCGTCTCATCAAAGTTTTTGAATAAGGTTGTCAAAGGTGCGCCGCAGGCATCTTCAATCTGTTTTTTGGCACGTGTGGCAGAGAAGGGTGGCAGCCTATCTTGCAACTCTGATAGGCTAAGTGCCAAATCTGGGCCAATCAAATCAGCCCTGGTAGAGAGGGCTTGTCCAAATTTGATGAAACCTGGGCCGCAATTTTGAAGCGCAATACATAAAGCACGTCCCGCATCTTGTTCAATGCGCCCAAGCGTGATGAGCTTGTCAAACACACGCAGCAACCGGCGCAGCCATAGCGGCAAAATTGTGATTCGCGCCAAATGATGCAGCATCCCTGCCCGTCCTAAACGCCAGCCAATGAGAGGCAATCTTAGGAGCGCAGAGACCATCATGATCAGAGTTTCCAGCCAGAATGAATGGCAGCAATGCCACCAGACAGGTTGCGGAATCGTACCTGTTCAAACCCTGCATCTGTCATCATATCAGCAAGGCGATATTGGTCAGGGAATTGGCGGATCGATTCCACGAGATATTGATAGCTATCTCTATCTTTGGCGACAATCTGGCCCATTTGCGGCAGGATCTTAAATGACCATTCATCATAGAGTTTTGAAAATAATTTATTCTCTACTTTAGAGAATTCGAGACAGCAAAACCGCCCGCCTGGCTTTAACACGCGGTAAATCTCCGCCAGGGCCACATCACGATTCGTGACATTCCGCAGGCCAAAGGCAATGGTCGCTCTGTCAACTGAGTTATCAGCTAGTGGCAGCGCTTCTGCATTGCCAACAACCCACTCAAGCTTATCAGCATAGGGCTTCATCACAGACCGCGCCTGACCAGCGGCAAGCATATCTTCATTGATATCCACGATTGTCACATGGCCGCCACCGCGCTTTAAAAAGCGCAAAGCCACATCACCTGTCCCACCTGCCAAATCCATCAAGCTGTGATGGGGTTGCGGTGCCAGCCAATCCATCAACGCATCTTTCCATAAACGATGCACACCCAAAGACATCAAATCATTCATCACATCATAATTGCGTGCCACAGATGAAAAGACAGATTTAACGCGTGCTTCTTTTTCTGTTTTTGGAACAGATTGAAAGCCGAAATCAATGAAATCGCCGTTCCCTGTATCAGGGCGTGATTTGCTATCTTGGTCCATGTCTGGCACCTCATTATGACAGATAATCAAATATTATCAGTTACGGATAAGCGTGAGATTGCCTATTGATCTAGTCCAGCATCAGGCTAAATGCAATCAGGCAAGCAAGAAAAGGGGTAGAAAGCCAATGCCAGAATTACCAGAGGTAGAGACTGTCAGGCGAGCGCTTGCGCCAGTTATGACAGGGGCTACCATCACAAAAGCTGATATTCGGCGTCCAAATTTGCGCTGGGACCTCGCCCCTGATCTAGCAGCGCGTCTTGAAGGGCAACAAATTGTCGATGTGACCCGCCGCGCCAAGATCGTGCAGGTCTGGCTCGCGCAAGATGTTATGCTGATTCATTTAGGTATGTCTGGCAGTATTCGGATTTCAGACCATGCGCCCAATGGACGGGCTCATGATCATATTGAATGGCAGGTCTCGCAAAAGGGAACCACGCACTGGATTACCTTCAATGATCCACGCCGGTTTGGCTATGTTGATATTCTGCGTCATGAAGACCATGCGAGTCATCCCTCATTAGCCTCCTTAGGACCAGAGCCTCTGTCAGACGCCTTATCTGAGGCCTATCTCGAAGATAGGTTGCGAGGTAAAACAGTACCTATCAAATCATTTTTGCTTGATCAGCGCCAGATTGCCGGGTTGGGGAATATCTATGTTTGTGAAGCCTTGTTTAGGGCTGGCATCTCTCCGCGGCGGCGGGCTGATACGGTGATAGGCAAGCGAGCGCGCCGGCTGCTGCCAGCTATCAGAGAAGTCTTGCAAGAGGCGATTGCTCAAGGTGGCACTTCTTTGCGTGATCACCGGCAGCCTGATGGTAAGTTAGGCTATTTTGTCCAATCCTTAGATGTTTATGGCAGAGAAGGTGCCCCCTGTCATAGCTGTAACACCCCTATTAAAGCGATTCGCCAATCGGGTCGTTCGAGTTTCTATTGCCCGCTTTGTCAAAGATAGGTAGGTTGAACCCTAAGATAAGGCAGAATTTGGCTGATCGTAATGGCCCGCAAGGGGGAGATAACATGCTACCACGTGCAAGAATCGGATTGGCAACTCTTAAGCAGAAAGTGATGCGCTATCTATCTGTTATCGGGGTCTGTCTGGCTGTAGCAGGAAGCTATCCTACATTCGCGCAAGCCGAACAAGCAGGATGGGTCGGAGATGTGCCAGTGCCTGCCACCGCGATTATTGACACAACAGCAGCTGTCTCCTTTGATTCGCCCGCCGGACGTGTGGTGAAATTCACCATTCAGACAAGGCTTAACGCCACTGACATCACCTCATTCTATGATGAGACACTGGCTGCGCTCGGATGGGAAAAACAGGGGGGTGGTTATGTTAAGGCAAATGAAACGTTGCGTATCAAATCTGATGGGACAGCCTCAGATGGTCAAAGTCTTTATGTGATAACGGTTGGGCCAATATCTTAGGGCGAGGCGATAATGCTGAAAAGGCTTGACTTGCCTAGCGTCTAATCCTATATACCAGCTTCTAATTTTGAATTCGGATGATAGAGGGCCTGTTATGGCAAACCATAAGTCTGCAAAAAAGCGTATTATCAGAAACGCAAAGCGCGCTGAAATCAATGGCGCTCGTATTGGTCGTATTCGTACTTTCATCAAGAAAGTGGAAGCGGCTATCACAGCTGGCGATAAAGCCGCTGCTGACCAGGCACTTCGTGATGCACAGCCAGAAATCATGCGCGGTGTAAGCCGTGGTGTTCTTCATAAGAATACAGCATCAAGAAAGATGTCACGCCTATCAGCGCGCGTGAAGGCATTAGCGGCGTAACGCACGCTAGTCATTGTGATGTATGAGGTAAGGCTGCCAGCGATGGTGGCCTTTTTCTTTTACCTCGCTGTTTATTGATTCGAATCAATGATAGATGGTAGATGTGATTCACCACTTTCTATCTCTGGTGATTCATTTCCCTAGCGATTGTATTTCCAAAGATTTTTAAAAAGGCCAACCCTTTTTCGCAGGCGCATGGGGTCTAAAATCCCCTAGCAAGCACAAAATGTGTCAAGCGAAAAGAATCATATTTTTGGCAATTTATTTGCTGATTTTGGCCTTTCCGGCTCTTGAACTAACGCGTCATTTTTGACTACTCTACATGTCCGCGTTGATGTGTCATCATCTCGGTCGGGGGGCTCTTTGATGACGCGCAAACCACAAGTTCGGCAAGAAAAGTGAGTGTGACCTTTATTATGGGACAGGCCAATAGACATGAAGTGCAAGCCTTATGGGACAATGTCTCTGCACGCCTAAAGTCTGACCTAGGTGACGTTGCATGGCGGAACTGGATTAAGCCGCTATTGGTTGTGAGCTGTGATGAGGGCTGTTTAACGCTTGCCACAACAAGCCGCCTCACAAGAGAGCGGGTGATCGGCCAATATCTCGATCGCTTGCGGATACTTGTTGGCGCTGAAGATCGCGCGATCCGTGATATTGAAATTATTCTGCGCACAAGCCAATCCATCCAACGTGTTGATCAGCCGCCACGCTTATCAGAAATGCCTGTCAGCGAGGCAGGAAGACATGCTGATTCGCTTGAGGCTGTGAGCCTTTCAGGGACAGAATCACTTGATTCGCGTTTCAGCTTTGACAATTTTGTTGTTGGTAAGCCTAATGAGCTTGCTTATGCCGCCGCCAGACGCGTGGCTGAATCAGATGAAACAAGCCATGCTTTTAACCCGCTCTTTTTATATGGTGGTGTTGGCCTTGGTAAAACACATCTCATGCATGCCATTGCTTGGGAAAGTAACCGGCGCAATCCTGACCGTAAGGTGATTTATCTCTCGGCAGAGAAATTCATGAATCAATTTGTGGCTGCCTTGCGCCGCAAAGACACGATGAGCTTCAAAGAACGTTTCCGCTCATGTGATGTATTGATGGTTGATGATATCCAATTCATGTCAGGTAAAGAATCAACACAAGAAGAATTCTTCCATACGTTAAATGCGCTTGTGGAAGAAGGCCGCCAGGTGATTCTATCTGCTGATAAATCACCGTCAGACCTTGATGGGGTGAAGGAACGGCTACGTTCGCGCATGAGCTGGGGTATGGTGGCTGATATCCATCCATCAAATTACGAATTGCGCCTTGGTATCCTGCAGGCCCGTCGTGAAGGGGTCGCGGTGAACCTGCCGAATAAAGTGTTGGAATTTTTGGCCCATAAGGTAACCACCAATATCCGTGAATTAGAAGGCGCGCTCAATCGCTTGATTGCGCATGCTACGCTAGTTGGACGTGAGGTGAGCGTTGATATGGCGCGTGAAGTGCTGGCTGATTTATTGCGGGCGAGTAACCGGTTAATCTCTGTTGATGATATTCAGCGTCGTGTCTCAGCCCATTATAATATCCGCACCAATGACATGTTCTCAAATCGCCGTTCTGTCGCGATTGCACGGCCTCGTCAAATTGCGATGTATTTGGCAAAAGATTTAACCTCGCTCTCTTATCCAGCGATTGGTCGTTCATTCGGCGGGCGTGACCATACAACAGTGATGCATGCCGTGAAAAAGATTGAACAATTAATGGCAGAAGATAGTCATTTATCTTCTGATGTAGATTTACTGCGCTCGCTTTTGGCAGATGGCTCATAAGACCCTGATTCGCGCCTCGCTTGGCTAACAACTACCCCAAGTTTTCATAGCATATATTGTGATGTTTTTCGTTTGGCATGCTACATTTTGTATGCCAAACTATCACTATGGTTACCAAATGTGATCATCGAACTACCAACCGAAGAAAAAATGAGATCTGAGCATGAGATTTACAATTGATCGAATGAGCCTATTGCGCCCTCTTGGCCATGTGAGTTCAGTTGTCGAAAGACGTAACACGATCCCGATTCTCAATAATATGGTGCTTCGGGCAGCGGCTGGTCAATTGTCGCTCACAGGTACTGATATGGACATGGATATTGTCACCCATGTTGATTGTGCTGTGGCAACAGAAGGTGCCAGCACGGTCTCAGCGCATATGCTGAATGATATTGTACGCAAATTACCTGAAGGCTCAGAGGTCGAAATTCAGATGGCTGATGGTCATGCGCAAATAAGCGCGGGCCGGTCAAGCTTCCGTCTTCCCACATTGCCTGTAGAGGATTTCCCTGCGATTTCAGCTGCGGATTTGCCGCATCATTTCACACTCACAGCTGTTGATTTGCGTGATATGATCGACACAACAAAATTTGCCATCTCTACTGAAGAGACACGCTATTACCTCAATGGGATTTATTTCCACAAATCAGCAAATGGCCAGCTATGCGCTGTTGCAACAGATGGGCACCGTTTGGCGATGAGCCAGATGAATCTGCCAGCTGGGGCAGAGGATATGCCAGCCATTATCTTGCCACGCAAAGCGGTTGGGGAGCTGCGCAAATTACTCGATGACCAAGAAGGTGATGTTGATGTTCGCCTCAGCGAGACAAGAGCCGAGTTTTCATTTGGTCATGTGCGTCTGACGTCAAAATTAATTGATGGCTCATTCCCTGATTATACCAGAGTGATCCCGACCGGAAATGATAAGGTGTTATCTTTGGATAAAGCGGCCTTCTTGGCGGCGGTTGACCGTGTATCAACTATCTCATCTGAGAAGACACGTTCAGTGAAGATGGCACTTGAGCCTAATCTTGTGCGTCTATCTGCAAGTAACACAGATGCTTCTTCTGCAACCGAAGAATTAGAGGTGGCCTTTGAAGGTGGTGCGATGGAAGTGGGCTTTAATGCGCGCTATTTGATGGAGATCACGGCACAGATTCATGGCGATATTGTACAAATGTCACTCGCTGATCCTGGCGCGCCAAGTTTGATCCAAGCGCCATCTGATGATGCGAATTTATTTGTTTTGATGCCGATGCGCGTCTAACGGCACGGCTTTGTAAGGAGCGGGCACGCTGTCTGTTGTACCATCTCTCTCTGATACGCAATCGCAGCTAAAAGAGCGGCCGGATGTGTTCGTCCGTTCTTTGCATGTGCATGAGTTCCGTAATTATCAAGAATTGCGGCTTGCGCTTGGGCATCGGCCTGTTGTTTTGACGGGGCCAAATGGGGCTGGCAAAACAAATATCCTAGAAGCCCTTTCCTTGCTATCTCCCGGACGAGGATTGCGTCGTGCCGCGCGTCGCGATTTCCCGCGTCAAGGTATGGTCTCGCCCCTTGGGCAAGATGTGTCAGTCACGACCCCCTGGTCTATTTATGCCAAACTTGAAACTGAAGCCGGTCCATTAGAGGTCGGCACAGGCATTCAGCCCGATAAATTGGACGGGGCACGGGCGGTACGCCTCAATGGGGTGAAATCTAATCTCGGGCAACTAGCCTCTTATTTTGCTGTCTCATGGCTCACACCGCAAATGGATGGGTTATTTATTGGCTCACCTTCCTCACGCAGGCGATTTGTCGACAGATTGGCGATTGCTTTTGACCCCGCGCATTCTGGGCGCTTAAGCCGGTATGAAAAGCTTTATCGGGAGCGCCAACGCTTGATCCAAGAGGGCGGCAATGATGATAGCTGGCTATCTGCCCTTGAAACGCAGCTGGCAGAGACGGGCATGGCGATTATGGCTGCCAGGGCAGCCCTCACTCGTGCTGTCTCAGAAGCTGCCTATCAAAGTGATGCCCATCTTGGTTTCCCGCGTCTTCATATGGCGATGACTGGCGGGGGTTGTGCCTGGCTTGATGACATGCCAGCCCTTGCCGCAGAAGATAAGATGAAAGAGACCGCACGGGCGCGTCGTCAGGCTGGGGACTTGTCCATGCCAGGGCCACAAGCCCAAGATTTGACAACGATTCATCTGGATAAAGGACAGCCTGCACAGCTTGCCTCTACCGGAGAGCAAAAGGCTTTGATGATTGCGGCTATCTTGGCACATGCGCGTTTACAAGCGGGGCGATTGGATAGGCCGCCTTTGCTATTATTAGATGATGTCGCCGCACATTTAGATGAAGAAAAACGTCACTGTTTATTTGCTGCAACTAGTGAATTAAAGGGACAAGTCTGGTATAGTGGAACTGACAGAGTGGCTTTCTCAGCAATGAACCAGTTTGCGCAGTTTTTTAACGTCTCACAGGGGCAGATAGAGCCGCAATAAAGGGGCCTCGCTGAAGAGGGATAACAGGTATTATGACAGGGTCAGGGGAACATCCAGAAATGGAACAAACAAATCAATCTGATTATGGCGCAGACTCTATTAAAGTCCTGCGTGGCCTAGATGCGGTGCGTAAACGCCCTGGTATGTATATTGGTGACACAGATGACGGCTCAGGCCTCCATCACATGGTCTATGAGGTGGTTGATAATGCCATCGATGAAGCCCTTGCGGGTCATTGTGACATCATCAATGTGAAGCTAAATGCCGATGGCTCTGTTTCGGTTTCAGATAATGGTCGTGGTATCCCTGTTGCCATCCACCCTGAAGAAGGAGTGTCAGCTGCGGAAGTGATTATGACACAGCTCCATGCTGGCGGTAAATTTGATAATAACTCCTATAAGGTCTCAGGCGGGCTTCACGGTGTGGGTGTGTCTGTTGTGAATGCGCTATCAAGCTGGTTAAAGCTTGAAATCTGGCGAGATGGCCGCAAGCATGAAATGACATTCCGTCATGGTGATGCTGAAGAGCGTTTGAAAGATACCGAAGATTCAAATGGCTATACAGGCTCACAAGTTACCTTCATGCCATCTGAAGAGACCTTCTCTCAGATTGTGTTTGATTTCACCACATTAGAGCATCGCTTGCGTGAATTATCATTCTTGAATTCCGGGGTGCGTATACGCCTAACAGATTTGCGTGGTAGTGAAGAAAAAGTCTCAGAGTTTTTCTTTGAAGGCGGGCTTTTGGCCTTTGTCGATTATCTGAACCGCTCACGTAACGCCCTGCATGATGCGGTGTATAGCCTGTCTGATAAGGATGATATCACGGTTGAATTGGCCATGGCTTGGACAGATAGTTTCCATGAAACATGCTTATGTTTCACCAATAATATTCCACAGCGTGATGGCGGAACGCATTTGGCAGGGTTCCGCGGGGCGCTGACACGTATCGTGAACCAATATGCCACCGAAACAGGAATTGCAAAAAAAGAGAAATTACAGCTTTCTGGTGAAGATTGCCGGGAAGGCTTAACAGCGATCATCTCGGTGAAAGTGCCAGATCCGAAATTCTCCTCTCAGACCAAAGATAAATTAGTCTCATCTGAAGTCCGCCCGATTGTTGAGAATGCGGTTTCAGATGCGCTTGGCCAATGGTTCGAAGAACATCCAGCCGAAGCCCGTAAAGTGGTCGCCAAAGCGTTTGAGGCAGCGGCGGCACGTGATGCAGCGCGCAAAGCACGGGAATTAACGCGCCGTAAAGGTGTGTTGGATATTGCTAGCTTGCCAGGTAAGTTGGCGGATTGTCAGGAAAAAGACCCATCAAAATCAGAAATCTTCCTTGTGGAGGGTGATTCAGCGGGCGGCTCTGCGAAGCAGGGACGCGACCGAAGTAATCAGGCCATCTTGCCGTTGCGTGGTAAAATTTTGAATGTGGAGCGGGCACGTCTTGATAAGATGCTGTCATCAGCTGAGATTGGTACCTTGATCACCGCCATTGGGGCAGGTGTGGGTAATGCTGATATGGATGTTGAGAAAATCCGGTATCACAAAATCGTGATCATGACAGATGCGGATGTTGATGGGTCCCATATTCGCACGCTGCTCCTGACCTTCTTCTTCCGTCATATGCGTCCGTTGATTGAAAAGGGCTATCTCTACATCGCACAGCCGCCTTTGTTCCGTGCCAAAAGGGGACAATCAGAAGTCTATCTGAAAGACCAAAAAGCGCTTGATAACTACCTCGTTGAGGCTGGCTTGAAAGATGCGGTATTGCGGGTAAGCGACGGGCCTCAATTAGCAGGCACCGATCTAAAAGAGGTGGTTGAGAAAGCAAATTCTGTGTCACGTCTCATAGCCGCTCTCGCGCGCTCTGACGGGGCGAAAGATGTGATTGAACAGGCGGCGATTGCTGGCATGTTGAAACCAGAAATGCTGACCAATGCTGACGCGGCTGACTATCTGGCCAAGCGGCTAGATCATTTAGCTGATCCGCTTGCCAAAGGCTGGGAAGCCGCAATTGAAGAAACGGCTATGGGCCAGCAGATTGTTGTCAAACGCATGCTGCGCGGTATTGAAGAACGTCACGTGATTGATAGCAAGATCGTCCAATCTCCTGAAGCGCGTCAACTTGACCAGCTTGCCGCACATCTTCAATCCACCTACAGCAAATTAGGTGAGTTTGAAGCCGCGGGCAAACAGCAAGCTATTGCAGGCCCGACGCAATTGGCAGAGCATGTGATGGCCCTTGGTCGTAAAGGCGCGCAGGTGGCCCGTTATAAGGGTCTAGGTGAGATGAACCCTGAACAATTATGGGAAACCACGCTTGATCCTGATGCGCGGAGCTTCTTGCAAGTCAAAGTAACAGAAGAAGAAGAGGCGGATAATGCCTTCTCAACATTGATGGGAGAGGCTGTAGAAGAGCGGCGGGCTTTCATTCAAGATAATGCCTTGAAAGTGGCCCATCTTGATATTTAATCATGGTGATGCTGCCCTACCACGGCCGCATCTCTTACTAGGACTCATTTAATGCGGGCAGGGCGCCAGAACACATCGCAGCTTTTTGTAAAACAAGCCGAGAAAGCAGCGGCAGGTGCCCCCCGACATGGTCATTTTGACCCACAAAATCTTGTCCGCATTCGCTGGCTAGCCCTGTCAGGTCAGCTAGCAGCTTGTTTAATCATATATTTTGGTCTGGGATTTTCCTTTCCCCTTGATAGTGCCCTTGGGGTGATATTTACCTCAGCTTTGGTCAATTTGGCGATTGATCAACGAAATCGCTATATCCCTGTCACCTATCAAATTGAGATTTTATTGGCGCTAGCCTTTGATGTATTACAGCTGGCTGCGCTTATTTACCTCACAGGTGGGCTATTAAACCCCTTCTTTATATTGCTGTTGGCACCGCTGGTCGTATCTGCGGCCGTGTTGGAATTGAAAGCCACCATTTCCCTTTTATTATTGGTCATTATTTCGGCTAGTTTCTTATCGGTTTATCATTTGCCATTGCCATGGGCGGAACCTGATTTTGATATGCCGCAACTCTTCTTATTTGGCATCCTATCAGCCTTAGTCATCTCGGCTGTCTTTATCTCGCTCTATACTTGGTATTTGGCTGATAATCGCAGGCAATTAGCCTCTTTGTTAAATGTGGCACAGCTTGATTTAGCGCAAGAGCGGGAATCATTAGCCCTTGGCCGCCTCGCAACAGCGGCGGCCCATAAATTAGGCTCTCCGCTCAACACCATCTATGTGATTAGTCATGAGCTGACCCAAGAATTAGATGATGATGATCCCCTGCTTGAAGATGTGAAGATGCTGAATCAGGAAATTGACAGATGCCGCGTGATTTTATCAGAGTTGGATGCCGATGCGAATTTATCATCCTCTGATCTGGCATTTGGCTTACCGATTAGCGAGGTCATTCACTCGCTCATTTCCCCGAAAATGGCGGAGATGAAGACAAGATTAGCCTTTGAGGTGAAAGGAAATGATGAGGAGGCAGAGCCTCTTTTACAGTCGCGGCCAGAGTTGAAATATGCGCTTGAGACCATTTTGGATAATGCTGATGGCTTTGCCAAATCTCTCATTTCGTTTCAAGTCAGCTGGAATGAGAATTATCTCTTCTTTGATATTAAAGATGATGGCCCTGGATTTAATCGGGCTATCATTAACCGCTTTGGTCAGCCCTTTAACTCAACACGCAAAGGCCAAGATGGTCATCGGGGGCTAGGGCTTTACCTTGCGATGAGTTTGATTGAAAGTGTCGGTGGCACCTTGTCAGTGAAAAATCAACCGCAAAGCGGCGGGCACGTTGTCATCATCGTGCCGCGGGCCTATATTGAAGCGCAAGTTGAGAAAGGCTAGTCTCATGGAAAATCAAAACCTATTGCTGCTTGATGATGACACCGCACTGCGCAAGCGCCTAGAACGCGCCATGGAACAGCGCGGCTTTGTGGTCACGAGCGTTGCGTCTGTCAAAGAGGGAATTGAAGCCTCTAAATTAGAAGCTTTTGATTATGCCATCTTAGATCTCAAGCTTGAAGATGGGAGTGGCCTTGATGTGGTAAAGGCGCTGCATCACACAAATCCTGATTGCCGGGTCGTGATTCTCACAGGCTTTGGCAATATCGCAACAGCGGTGGCGGCTGTGAAAGCGGGCGCGCTTGATTATTTGCCAAAACCAGCAAACCCCGATCAAATTGTAGCAGCCTTGCTACAACAAGATGGGGCAATGCCACCCCCACCAGAGGACCCGATGAGTGCTGACCGCGTGAGATGGGAGCATATTCAGCGTGTGTTTGAGCAATGTGACAGAAATGTCTCTGAAACAGCACGGCGCCTTAAAATGCACCGCCGCACCTTGCAACGTATCTTGGCAAAGCACGCCCCGCGCGGCTAAGGTTTACCGATACGTACAAAGACTAGAATGCCATAGTGCGACTAAAGTAGGATAAAGGTGGGACCTATGAGCCAATCAGAATTTGGTGAAAAGACAAAATTAATCAGAGGCGGTTTATCACGCTCAGAGAATCAGGAAACCTCTGAAGCTCTATATCTTACCTCTGGCTATGTCTATCACACGGCTGAAGAGGCAGAGGCTGCTTTTGCCGGCGATGCTAATCGCTATGTCTATTCGCGTTATGGCAACCCGACTGTTGCGATGCTTGAAGAGAAGATGGCCTTATTGGAAGGGGCTGAGGCCTGCCTTGCCACCGGAACAGGCATGTCTGCAATTTTTGCGGCATTAGCCTCCTTGTTGAAAACAGGGGACAGAGTCGTTGCAAGCCGTGCTTTATTTGGCGCGTGCCATGCGATTTTAACAAAAATCCTACCAGCATGGGGCGTATCTGTGACACTTGTGGATGGCACAGATCTGACGGCGTGGGAAACAGCGCTTGCCACACCGACCAAAGTGGTATTTTTAGAGAGCCCTTCAAATCCTATCTTGCAACTTGTTGATATTGAGGCGGTGAGCGACCTTGCCCATCAAGCAGGGGCGCTGGTCATTGTCGATAATGTGTTCGCCACTCCCATTTATCAAAAGCCATTACAGCTTGGTGCCGATATTATTTGTTATTCAGCGACGAAACATATTGAAGGTCAGGGACGCGTATTAGGCGGTCTTGTTCTCGGCAGTGAAAGTTACATTACAGAGACTTTATTGCCCTTTTATCGCCAGACCGGCGCAGCGATTTCACCCTTTAATGCCTGGATATTGCTAAAGGCCGTAGAAACCTTGCCCTTGCGTTTGGCAGAACAAACAAGATCAGCCACAGAGATTGCTCATTTCTTACATCAGCATGAGGCGATTGATAGCCTGTCTTACCCCGGGCATCCCTCGCATCCGCAATTTGAATTAGCTAAGCGGCAGATGTTAGGGGCGGGCAGCCTCATCGCATTTGCTTGCAAGGGTGGGAAAGAAGCGGCGTTTGCGTTGTTGAACAATTTGCAACTTATTGATATCTCGAATAATCTTGGTGACTCAAAGTCATTGGCCTGTCATCCGGCTAGTACAACTCATATGAATATCGGTCCAGAGGCGCGCGCAGAATTAGGTATTACAGATGGCCATATTCGGTTATCAGTAGGATTAGAAGATGCCACTGATTTGATAGCTGATTTAAATCAGGCACTGTCTCATCTGACAGGGTCATCATCATAGAAATAGGGCTTGGCCATTTATGGAAATAGCGCATCTTTTGGCACTTGGCGCCGCGTTAAGCTGGACAATTGCGGGGCTATTTGGTCATGCTCCGGCGCGGGCGCTTGGCTCCTTGCATTTTAACCGGATCCGCATGGTGGTGGCGGCTTTGTGGCTCTGTCCCATGATTTGGATTGCCGGTGCGCCTCTGACGGTCGTACCATCCCATATCATACCTATTTTAGGTTCAAGCCTAATCGGGATTGTTCTAGGTGATTATTTCCTCTTTGTCGCCATGCGCCGCCTTGGGCCGCGGATCACTGGTATTTTATTCGCCACAAGCGCGCCAATGGCAGCCATGCTGGGGTGGCTTATTCTTTCAGAAGCCTTATCACTTGTAACGATATTAGCCTCAGTGAGTGGCTTTGTCGGTGTGGGATTAGCGGTGTTATATGGCAAACGAAAGGCCGTCTCTCATATCTGGGAATCAATCGAACCTCCGTTGTGGATTGGGGTGGGTGCTGGTTTGTTGGCGGCGTTTGGGCAGGCTGCTGGTGTTTTGATTTTGCGCCCTGTGATGAGTGAGGGAGCAGATCCTTGGGTTGCCTCATTACTACGTGTGTTATTTGCCGCTATTTGCCTATGGGCAATATATCCTTTTGATAAATCAGCGCATAAGCTGCCTCGTAATAGTGCGCGGTCTATGTCAGCTCATATCATAGCGAATGGCTTTTTTGGCCTGAGCTTCGGGGTGGCCTTGATGCTAATGGCGCTAGAAACAGGCCGTATTGCAGAGGTGACACTATTGGCCTCTCTCAGCCCTGTTATGGTGCTGCCTTTTATCTGGTGGCAAACCAAACTTGTGCCGCCTTTTGGCGCGTGGCTAGGGGCAGGATGTGTGGTCATCAGCTCTTGGCTGTTGCTGCTGTAATCATGAATTGTGGGAAATAAGAGATATGTCACAGACGCTTCGGTTTCGCATAGTGAATGTAGCGCTGTTATTAGTAATCGCTTTTGTATGGGCGTCATCCTTTGGTGCGATTAAGGTTGCTGTTTATGATACAGGGCCAATATCACTTGCTGCGATACGCGCCTCTGGTGCGGCGGTCATCCTTGGTGTTTGGCTTGCAGCCTCAGGGCCCATTCCCTGGCAGACTTATAAAGACCATATGGGGGCTTTTTTCATGATCGGGGGCGTAGGCACGGCCCTTCCCTTTATCATCATCCCTTTTGCAGAATTAGAAATTGAATCTGCGCTAGCAGGGCTGTTAATGGCATTGGGCCCACTCGCCACCCTAATAGGGGCTTGGGCATTGGGCTATCAAGATGATGTGTCACGAGGCCGTTTCTTTGGTATTCTCTTAGGCTTAGTGGGGGCAGGCCTATTATTATCAGATGGGTTTCGTACATTAGGTACAGGCCATCTTGTGGCGCAGATTATGACGATTTTCGCCTCTCTTTGTTATGTGGCAGGCAACCTCACAGTGCGAAAGATTGCGCATATTCATTGGCTTGTCATCTCAACAGGCTCTATGTTTGTGGCCTCCCTTATCCTCTGGCCATTGGCATTGGTGATTGAGCAACCCTCGCCGTTTGATTGGTCAGCTCTGAGCTGGGGCATGCTTATCTGGTTGGCCGCAATGCCAACGGCATTCGCCTTTTCTATTCGCTATTTATTGATTGCGCGTGCCGGGCCAACTTTTACCTCTTATGTGGGATATCTTATTCCGGCGATGGCGATGTTGTTGGGATATAGTTTGCTAGATGAGGTAATCACGGCCACACATTTAGGAGCTCTTTGTTTGATTTTGCTAGGTCTCATCTTGGCGCAAACCAAAAGCAAAGCGCAAAAATAGGGCTATTTTTGTGAATAGGGGCTAGCCAATCTCGTTTGCTTTGTCTTACTGTAAACGGCAACAAAGCGAGGATAGAGCAATGATGATAAGACAAGAGTTATTTGTATCCATTGGGTTATGTGTCAGCTTAGTGACATTGGGCGCTTGTTCTTTATCTTTGCCACCTGTGACAGCCCAAGAAGAAGCCGCTATTAGTGAAGCGTCTCAAGAGGAAACAGCCCCTGCTTTGCCAAGTCTGTTTTTCGAATGGGACCTGGGTGATGGCACTTTGATTTCGGCCCCGCTTGATATCCAAGATAATGCTGCAGAGGCCTGTCGTATAAGAGGATATGATTCAGCTCATATGGTCAATCTGGCGATCTCTGGCAGAAAAGCCCAAGCAGAATATGGCTGCCGCGGCGCTGATTAATCATACGTAAGAGGATACCATTATGGCCATCAAAGCTGTTTTATTTGATGCCTATGGAACCTTGCTTGATATTTCATCAGCCACAGCACAGCTCGTTGCTAGCCAGCATTATCCAGAATTAGCTGATAAAGCAGAGGCTCTGACAAACCTGTGGCGAACTCGCCAGGTTGAATATAGCTGGCTGCGCACTGCGATGACAGACTACACCTCTTTCTGGCAGGTAACGCAAGATGCCCTTGATTATGCCTTAGAAGCAACGGGTCTTGCCGGCGATGCAGCGTTACGAGCCGATTTATTAGCGCTCTATGCTGATATCTTACCGTATGAGGATGCGCTTGGCTGTTTGTCTTATTTAGCCGCACAAAACACCCCTTGTGCTATCCTCTCAAATGGCAATCAGACAATGCTTGATCAGGCGGTTTCACATGCAGGGTTGATGCCCTATCTCACAGATATCTTATCTGTTGAGCTACATCAGACCTTTAAGCCATCTGCTGTCATTTATGAGATGGGGGCCACACGGTTCGATGCCGCAGCAGATGAGATTTTGTTTTTCTCGTCGAATGGGTGGGATATTGCAGGCGCTAGCTATTATGGCTTTCAGACCATTTGGGTGAATCGGCAATCACTGCCTGTTGAGAGGCTGCCAGGCAAACCGCATCATAGTATTTCGTCACTGACAGAGGCCATTCCTCTCTTGCAAGACCACTATCAGCTCTAAGGGCCAACATAATCTAGTCTTGATGCCCCCTCGTATGAAGGACATGACGATAAAGCATCTCATGATAGTCTGTCTCCTCCTACTGGGTAGTTTTACCCCGCATGCTAGCATGTCTGATGATCTTATTGCGCCATCGCCAGATCTTGAACCGCAAGAGGTTGTTGAAATCCAGCTGCTCGGCCTGAAACTATCGAAGGGCCGCGCAGACAGCCTTGAGATGGAACAGGTCTGGCGATTTGCACATCCAGATAATAAACGCGTTACCGGCCCCATTCAGCGTTTTGCAATGTTATTTGCACTGCCAGCTTATCGGCCTCTTTTGGGTCATTCTGATTACCAAATCACCCTGATAGATAAAACCAGTGATATGGCCCAATTACGTGTGCGTATCACAGCAGATGATGGCAAAGCCTATCTTTATGATTGGGTTGTTGGCCGCGCTACACAAGGTGCGGATGATGGTAGTTTTATGACCTTGTCTGTTTCCATTCCGCAAGGGGCCGGACAATCAAGCTAAGGCTTGCTAGCCCTTTACAAAATTTTCAATCCAATTCTTGCGTCATCCCCCTAATTACAGGCATGGTATCTCAGGTTTTATGCGAGGGAATAGGTGATGAAATCATTACCAGCAGAATTATATGGCGGTGTGCTTATCTTGATCGCCATGGCGATTTTGGGATTGTCAGATAATTTATTTTATTTCATCCAAGATGCGATGGGTTTGGGCCAGTTCCATGCCATCCGCTCATTGCTATCAGCCTGTTTAATGCTTCCTTTTGCGCTTTATATGGGCATTCGCTTATGGCCTCAACGTCCCTATCATGTGTTAGGCCGTACCTGCCTTCAGACGATTTCTATGTTTCTCTATTTTGGCTCCTTGCCGATCATGACGGTCGCAGAAGCTGCAGCGGGTCTATTTACATCACCGATTTTTGTACTGCTTTTCACAGCCCTCATTTACCGTGAGCCAATTGGGTGGCGTCGTATCTCTGCTGTTGCGGTTGGCACTTGCGGCGTTGTCGTTGTCCTGCAGCCTGGCCAAAATGGGTTTCATCTCTTGCAGTTGATGCCTGTGGCAGCTGGCGCCTTTTATGCGATGGCATCAATGGTAACGCGTCGCTGGTGTGCAGAGGAAAGCTCTTTATCTGTGACAATGAATTTCCTCTTTGTTATTGGCCTCTCAGGGGCCGCGGCATCCCTTATATTCGGCATTTCACCTCTCCCTGACGAGATTAGTCAGGCGGCTCCCTTCTTATTCCGTGGCTGGATGAGCCTGTCATTAGAGATTTGGGGATGGATGGCATTGCAGGCACTAGCGTCAGTGATTGCCATTACCTTACTAACGAAAGGATATCAGGTAGCCGATACAAGCTATGTCGCAATTTTTGAATATAGTCTTTTGATCTTTGCTAGCTTGTGGACCTTTATTTTGTGGGGTGAGGCGCTCACATTAACAAGTTTTGCTGGCTTTGTGATGATTGCTGTTGCTGGCACCATTATCTCACGGCGCACAGCACTCAAAGAGGCACAATCTTAACTAGACTATGCCTCATCCTCTTCGAGGGGGTGAGAATCAGCCTTACGATGTGGCATGGCATAACGGGCATGTTTGGTTTTTCGCCCTGTCACACGTTTGCGCCACATCCGAAACGATGAGGCCTTCATCTCACGTCGCATAATCTTGATGACGTCCTTTTCGGCGAGGCCTGTTTGCGCTTTGATATCATCAAAGGTTACCTCATCTCGCCACGCAAGCTCAATAATATGGCTGATATCGGGTGTCGGGGATGACGGGGGCAAGGCGGCCATTGATTAGCTACCGGTCGCTGGGCGGCAGACGCCAAGACTAGTCGTCACAGCTTCGGCATCCCCTCTGGGATCTTCACCACGAATATAGCCATAGCTCTTATCATAGGTGTAACGCCCCGTGCTGACATTCACAGAAAAATGATAAAAGCCAGTTGTGCAGGCTAGGATTTCAAAGAACACAATTTGGCAATCAAATTCAATCTTGTCGATAACAGCACGGCTCGCATTATCCGCAATGACGATATCTAGTGATTGCGGTGCAGCCCCTGTTGGCGTCCAAACTCTATCAAGAGAGGTCAAGCCTGTGGCAACGCCATCTTGGCATTGATAGTGCCCATCAAGATCAAGTGTCTCTGCCGTCGCAAAAGACGGGGCGATCAGAAGCGCGAGGCCAAGCATCCATTTATATAACATTGTCGGCCCATCCTTCTAAAAAACGCTGCCTATCTCTATTGAGAGATAGTGCATTCCCAGCATAGGTAAAGGCAAATCCAATTTGCCCCCCTATCAGTATCAACAAGAAAGGGGACCTGAATTATGTATCACAGATATTATCGTTTTTTGATTGCGGCCTTGTGGGGGGCAGGTCTTGCGATGCTGCCCTATCAAGCAATGGCGCAAACATTTCCGCAATTAGCTGGCGAAACATTAGCCAAGACAGAGATTATTTGGCCTGAGGCAAGCGAGGGACAGCTCAGTCTTTTGCTGGTTTCTTTTGACAGGAATCAGCAAGCGCAAATGGATAGCTGGCTGGCAGCAGAGGCAGATTTGCCAAAGAATGTATCGATGCTGGCGGTTGCTATTATTGGTGAGGTAGGCGGTATCGCCAAATTTTTTATCAAAGGGGGGATGCGTGACATTTATGATAAGTCATTGCATGAACGCATCATGCCTTATTTTGGTGAGGCAGACCCTGTCATTAAACAGCTTGGCTTATCAGAGGCTGATAAGACTAAATTACAAATTTATCTTGTTACAGATAAAGCTGAAATTTTGTGGCAAGATGCTGGCAAATATAAAGGCCAGTTTCAGGACCCATCTTTCAAAACAGGGCTAGGGCAATGATTATCTCTGTGACTGGTTTACGCACCCATAATTTATGGGGCCGCTTGCGTTTTTATTGGCTAGCTATTCCTGCCTTTCGGCAGGCGACATTGGCCAAGGGAAATCTATTCTGTGAGACACGGAAAATTGACGGTGTGTATCATACGATGACGGCTTGGAAGAGCCGCAAACATATGAAACATTATGTGTTGTCTGGTGCTCATCGGACAGCCATGGGACAGTTTTCGCGCTTTGCAACCGGGGCGGTCCATAGCTTTGAATCAGACACCATCCCAAGCTGGGAGAGCGCCGTTCAGACTTGGCGTGAGGCAGCTGCCAGCTATGATACGCCGTAAAAGGCAAATGCGGTCTAGTTTCAGCATTAAATGGTGCCAGATTTGACAAAGGCTTGCTGTGCTTTTGCTGACTTGCCAAGATGATGAGCATGATAGGGGGAGATCAGGCTATGGCTGGGACAAGTCAGGAACAATATGACTATATCATTATCGGGGCAGGCTCAGCTGGCTGCGT